>JAPTUI010000668.1 GCA_028067895.1 Pseudomonadota bacterium
CGACGCCCAACTCGCCGCCATCAAGCAAGCACCCGCACTCGTCCGCTCATTCTTCCTCGCCCCCAGTGTAGCCTATATTACCGACTGGTAAGTAAATGTACCTATTCGCGGTAGATGTTGGGACCTGAAGGCGGCAGGGGCAGTGGGGGAAGCGATGCATGGGCAGTCGCCGCAACTTTTGCAACGTCTCATTTCTGAGGCGGGGCTTGCAACCCCCGATGGCCGGCCGCTGCATCAGTACCGCCTCTCTCCAGAGCAGTTCGCAGAACTTGAGTGTGTGTTGTGCTCCGGCCTCGCACCCGGAGACGGGAGTGTGCCCATGGGGGCTGCCTTCGTCTTTTGGGCAGCCGAGCATGTCCGGGCGCGTTTCCCGGGGGGCCAACTCACCTGGGCCTTCATCTTTGGGGGCCTCGGTTTGCCGGAGGATCGCGGCCTAGGGATTGAACTCGTCAAGAGCGGTTTGCCGTGGTGGGGGCGTCGGGTCCGCATTTCTGAAGCCGGTCATCGGATGTTCCTCTACACCCTGATGGCGGAAGGCGGGCTGCCCGAGGCGCTGCTGGCGCAGGCAGGGCACTACCGTCGCGTCGTCTTGGGTCTGCTCGCCGATATCGAGGCCGAAGGTGGCGCCCAGGTGGCGCCATTCGCCGACCGGATCGCGGCGCGCTGGATCGTTGCGCTGCCGCAGACGTTCCAGAGCGGAGATTTTGCCCGGCTCATGGCGGAGTTCGCACTGGAACTCGCCAAGTTGCGTGCGATCCTGCCCGAGGACCTACCTGTGCAAGCAGCCGAGCGATGGCTCGATGCCAATCGACCTGGCTGGAAGGCCGAACTGCCTTTGCGGCTGTCTCCGGAAATCGTCGAGCGGCTCATTCGTCCTGCTCTGCACAGTGAGCGTGGCGGCCACAGCCCAACTGGCGGGCCGCTCGCGACGCGCGAACTCCATCACGGCGAGACGGGCGGCTGGAATTGGTTCGTACGGGTTGCCAATGATGGGTTTCTGCCGGACGTGCTGCTCCCGGGCGCATCTGACCTTCGCCTGCGGCTTTTGCCTTTGGGAGCGGCAGCGGAGCATGCCGCAACGCTCGTTTATTCAGCGACACCGGATCAGGGTGGCTGGCAGATTCGTCGGTTCGGGCGGTCAGGAGCCACCCTGATCCCGCTACCGGCGGACATTCCCCTCACGCTCGGCGCCTATGCCGACGGGCGACCGAAAGGCGAAGTCGTGATTGCGCCGGACCTGCCCTCTCCCGCGGATGCACCCAGCTTCTGGCGGGCCGCCGACCCATCGGAGGGGCAAGCGGCGCGGCGGCTGGTGCCGCAGCCCGGATCGGGTCGGGCGCGCGCGCCGCTACTGTGGCTGCTCACGTCCGAAACCGCTGAGCCGCGGGCAGCAGAGGGCCTATCGCTCGCCGGTCCTGAACCGGTCCCCGGTGGCAGACTGTGGCGGGTTGCGGGACGCGGAACGCTGAAGATCGGGACGCGGCACGTTTTCCGAATCCAAACCGAGGCGGAGACGGAACAGCCGGAGGCCCGGCTTGTGCCCGTGGGCGACGTCCTCCCGGGCTGGCGCACAGAGCGGGACAAGGGGCTTGTCTATCGCGGCATGCCGAAGCTGTTCGGCGAGACCGGCGCCGCGGGCCTGAAGCCGCTCCCCGAGCGCTCGTTGCGAGCGGTTCGGCTGAGTCGCCGGGTGCTCGGGGAGCAGATGCTGGAGTGGGTGGAACAGAATGAGGTGCGGGCGCAGGTGCGCTTCGTTTGTCTCCCGCCGACAGTGCGAATTTCGATCACCGAGGAGGAAGCCGGACGGGTGCGCCTGGTTGTCAACGGGTTGCCGAGCGGCACGCGGCTCGTGCTGCGCGCAAGCAGGGTGGAAAGGCGCGCGGACCTTGCCGGCGACGCGGCGCAGATCGTGCTTGCGGTCGGCGGCGCGCCGCCCGGCCTGCTGACCCTCCAGCTTTCGGATCCCGGTACCGGCGCGGCGTTGGCACTCGTGGCCCCCTGGCCCGCGCGCGCAGGGCTTATTCTCGACCCGAACGGTGCACGGCTCGAGCGTGATGAGCCGCTCTCGGTCGACGGGTTGCGCGGGTGGCGGGCACTGGTTCCCGAGGATGAGCCGGGCGATCTCGAGCTGCACCTCGTCGGACATTCCAAAGTGGCGTTTCCTGTCGCGGGCGAAGTATCGCTCTATCCTTATGCCCCGCTCATTCGCGCGATGCTGGCGCAGCGGGGGCCCGATGCGCAGGTGAATCTCCGCCTGATCGTCCGGGGAAGCCTGGGACGGCGCCTGGAAATCCGCCGCTACCATGACCAGGCGATCGTCGAGGGTGACCGACTGCGGATCGGCATCGTTCGCGACACGAGACCACCACCCGAGACCGTGCTTTCGATGCAGCTTGACCGGAGCCCGCTTACGCTGCGCGCCGTCGATCTGACCGCGGCAGCAACACCCGTTGTCATCGAAGACACTCCGGAACGCAATCTGCGGACGCTGCTCGGCCCTGTGGGCGGGCCTTGGCTCATCCAAAGCAGGTTTTCTGGTCGCGTACAGCGCGCGGTGGCGTGGGGGCCATCACCGATCCCGCCATCGACGCGGGCTGAACGAACCGCCGCTTATGCCGGAGAGTGGCAGCGATTGCTCGATGCACCTGCCGATACCGCGTGGGAGCGCTTATGGTCTCTGATCGCGAACCTCTCGCAGGCGGGCGATGCCGGGGTTGCCGACCAAGTGCAGGCGCTGGCCAAGGTACCCGCTGCGGCCGTGGCGCTCGTGATGCGCGTCCCCCAAGCGGCGCTGGCCGACGCGCTGGCGCTCGACATGGCTGCGCCGCTGTTCTGGCCTGCGCTGCCAGCTGCGGCCTTCGTACTCGCAGTTCGTGCCGAAGTACGACGCAGCGAGGCGCGCTTCAGCGCTCTTTTTGAACCAGAAGAAGCCGCCGAGGAGGTCAGGAACCATCTTGCCAGCCGAATTGCGGCCATCTTGCTGTTGCGCCCGGAGCTGGCAGGGCATTTCGCCGCCGCGCTTTTCCAAGCAGGGTTAGCCCAAATCGCAGTTTCGTTGAGCGAAAATGCGTCGGTTCCTCGGTTTCTCTATCATGACCCAGTGCGAGAATTAAGGGAACTCGCGCAGCGCGCCGCGCGCCGGTTCGATCGGCTACCGAGCGGAGTTGGCCGAATCGTTCCTCTCAATCGACCAGACGGGTTGGCATTCAACCATTATGCTCAGCCCGTCATCGATGCGCCTCTGGTCGCGGCGGAGCTAGCCACCGAGCGGCGACCGGCCGCTTCGGTCAATGAGCTTTTGGATCTGATCAATCTACGTCTGGTTGATCCCGGCTATTTCGACGCAGCCATGCCAGCGGCGATCGCCGTCGCATGTAAGGAACCGAACCGATGATCCGCCCGGGCCTCAGCGAAATCATGGAGCGGCTGGCTACACGCGCGGCTTCAGCAGTCGTGGCGCGCAGCCGCCTGAACGTACCCGCGCTCAACGCCGTGCTGTTGCGTCGGCTCGCGGCCGAACCAGGTCATGCCGATTCGTTGCTCGCCGATCCGGTGTTCGAGGCCGCGCGCGTCTGGGAACCATCCTCGCTCTGCTTGGGCGACCTGGAAGGAGATCTCCTGCACCCCGATCTCGTTGCCGCGCTTGACGGCGCGGCAACGGAGCGGATGCCGCGGGACCGAAAGCCTTTCACGCACCAGCATCACGCCTGGCGAGCCGCTCGAGACGGCTTCTCATTCCTTGTCACCTCGGGCACTGGTTCTGGGAAGACCGAGTGTTTTATGGTCCCCATGCTGGACGGGCTTCTGCGTGACCCCGCCAAGGGCAGGCTCGCCGGGGTCCGCGCGATCATCATTTACCCCTTGAACGCGCTGATCGAGAGCCAGCGAGAGCGCCTCGCCGCGTGGACCGAGGCGCTCAGGCATCGCGTCAGCTTCGCGCTGTACAACGGACTGACACCCGAAACGCCTCGCCGGGTGACCCGCCCTCTCGCGGGTGCGGAGCTCGGGGATCGGCGGACCATTCGTGACTCCCCTCCGGCCATTCTGGTGACCAATGTCACCATGCTCGAATATCTTCTGCTGCGCGCGCAAGACCGCTCCATTCTCGAGCGGTCGCAGGGGTTGCTGCGCTGGATCGTGCTGGACGAGGCGCACAGCTACATCGGTGCCCAGGCGGCGGAGATGGCGCTGCTGCTGCGCCGGGTGCGGGCAGCCTTCGGGGTTGCCCCGGACAGCGTACAGCTGATGGCAACCTCGGCTACGATCAGCGAAGGGCCAAAAACGAGGGAAAAGCTGGCGCAATTCGTCGCCGATCTCGCCGGTCAGGACGGCGATCGCGTGCGCGTCATCGAAGGCCAGGAACGCAAAGTCGCGCTGCCCGCCGAAGGCGTCGACACTCCGCTTGATCCCGCTGGGCTCGCTGCCTGCGAACCGGGGGAACTCTGGGAACGACTGGCCCCACATCCCCGGGTGCGCCGGCTGCTGCGCGCAATGGAGCAGGGCGGGGTAAGTCTGACCGAGGCCGGGCGGCATCTGTTCGATGCCGAGGGAGCAAACCGGCGCGCAGCAATTCAGGCGATCCTCGACGCCGCAGCAGTGGCAGGAACGGCGGGCACCACCGGATCACGCCTTCTGCCCTGGCGAGCGCATCTGTTCCACCGGGCGTTGGGCGGCGTGTGGGTTTGTATCGATCCCGCCTGCCCGCACCGGGACACGGAACTGATCGAACCCGAATCGGGCTGGAGCTTAGGGGCGGTATGGTTGCGCCAACGGGACCGCTGCCTGTGCGGGGCGCCGTGCTTCGAGCTCGTCGCTTGCGATGAGTGCGGGACGCCCCACCTGCGGGCCGGCTTGGAGGCTGGTGCGGCGGCCCGGTTGGTTCCCGCACGTGCAGGCGAGATCGACGAGTTCGCGCCGGATGCCGAACCCGACCCGGAAAGTGGCCTTCCGGTATCGCGTAACGAGGTTCTTCTGCGACCGTCGCGGGGAACAACACACGACCGCTTCGTGCAGCTCGACAGCGGCGCGGTGTTCGACAATGCGCCGCCGGCAGGAGAGCAATGGACGGTGCTCGCGGTAATTGACGATGAGACGGCACGCACTTGCTGCGGAGGTGCCGGGCAGGCACAGGTTTCGCCCCTGCGATACGGGCCGGCTTTCTTCCTGGGCAATGCCCTGCCGTTGCTTCTGGAGGCGCTGGCGCCGCCGATCGAGAAGTCAGGGCTGCCAATGGGCGGGCGCCGGGCGATCGGCTTTTCGGACAGCCGCCAAGGCGCCGCGCGGCTGGCTGCCAAGTTGCAGCAGGAGGCGGAGCGGACGTTGACGCGTGCGTTCCTCTACCACGCCGCGCAGGAGCAGCGCGGACCTGCCGGCGAGGAACGGGCCAAGCTCGAGAAGAAGCTTGCCGTGTATCGATGCCACCCGGACGATTTCCCTGAAGAAATCCGCCGGGTCGAGGCTGAGTTGGACGGAGCGGCACAACCGGTTCCTTGGCCCGATCTGGTGGATCGGCTCGGCCACCAGCAAGAGCTGCAGGAATTCGCCATCCAGGTGTGGCGCGAGCGGAGCCGCGGCGGCCGACAGATGGCGGAACATCCGGAGAAGCTCGCCGAGATGTTTCTCTATCGCGAGCTGTTCCGTCGTCCCCGGGTCCAGAATAACCCCGAGACGATGGGCTTACTGCGCCTGGCCTTCCCACATCTAGAGGCGAAGGCGCGCGCGAAAGTTCCTGCCCAACTCGTGCAGGCCGGGGTGGATGAAGACGGCTGGATCGGCCTCGCGCTGGCAGCGATCGACTTCGGGTTCCGGGACAATCTGGCGGTCGATATCTCGCCGGACTGGATGGTTCGATGGGTGGCCCCCCGAGGGGGACGGCTGCGCGCGATTTGCTCTCCTGGCCTCGCGCCACGGGACTGTCCGGAGGGTACTACTGGGCATTGGCCCGCTTCGAAGCCGCATCCGGGAAATCCTTCGCGCCTGCGCCGGCTGGTTTACGCCCTGATCGGGGGGGATTGGGACAGCCCCACGGACCAGGACCGGGCCGGTGAGGTGCTCTCGGCTCTCTGGGAGCTGATCACGGCCACAGCCGCTCGGCACATTGGTCGCGGCGCCTATCGCCTCGATTTCCGCAAGGCTGGCGTCGCGCGGCTTGGTCAGGCCTGGCTATGCCCGGTGACACGACGGATCCTCGCTTACTCCCCCGCCGGCCGCTCGCCCTATGATCCGGCGCGGACGCTAACACAGGTGCACTTTCCCGGCCTGCCGGTCGCCAATGCGGGTGGGCTCGATCCCAAGCAACGCGACGATGTTCGCCGATGGTGCGCGGAAGCCCCTGAGGTCGCGGCCCTGCGGTCCCAGGGTCTCTGGACCAATTTGCATGATCGAGCAGCCGAATATCCTCCGTTCTTGCGAGCGCAGGAACACTCCGCGCAGATCCCCCGGCCCGTGCTTGAGATCTACGAGGACCGATTCAAGGACGGCTTCATCAATGTTCTGAATTGCACAACGACGATGGAGATGGGCGTCGATATCCCGAACGTGGCGCTTGTCGTGAACTCGAACGTCCCACCGTCGCTGTCAAACTATCGCCAGCGAGTCGGACGCGCCGGAAGGCGGGGGGAAGCGTCCGCGTTTGCTGCGACTTTCTGCCGCGATCTTCCCTGGGACCTGATCGCATTCGAGGGGCCGGCTCGCTACCTTGCCACGGCGATCTCCGCGCCTGCGGTGCGCCTGGACAGTCCCTCCCTGGTTGCGCGTCACGTTCATGCCGCCTTGCTCGGAGCCTTTTTGCGCGCCCGTCCCCAAGGCTTCAGTATTCGAACGTCGACGGGCGCGTTTTTCGGCGCCACCGAAGCAGCTGACAACCCGGTGGCAGAGGACGCGCTCGTCGACGCCTTCATCACCTGGCTCCGTGATTGGCAGAGCCATGATCAGGAGCTTTTCGGTCACCTTGACGCGCTTACCCGAGGCACTGCGCTCGACGGTCGCTCCCCTGTCGCTCTCGCGGGCGCGACGGCAGAAGCACTGGAAGCGCTCTTGGGCCATTGGCGAGCGGAATACGGCGAATTGCTGTCGCGCGCCGCTGCCGCGACCGCGCTGGAGGTGAAATCCGCCTTTACCAATCGCGCGAAGCGCATGCGTGGCGAGTTCCTGCTGAGCGAACTGGCGCGGCGCGGCTTCACCCCGTCCTATGGGTTTCCAGTCGATGTGGTTTGTTTCGATCACCTGACTGGCCATGATCACGATCGCGACCCGGCCGACGGGCCGATCGCGTTCGGGGAGCCCCGGGGGGCCCCGGCGCGGACGCTTGACGTTGCGATCCGGGAATACGCTCCCGGCGCCGAGGTGCTGGTCGATGGGCTCGTGCATCTGAGCGAAGGCGTGCTGCCAGCCTGGAGCGCCAGGGCGGACGTATCCGGGCTCGAGGATCTCCAGTGGTTCTGGGAATGCCGCCAGTGCCACCGTTTCGGCCTTACCCGTCTGGTGCCGGAGGTCTGCCCAACGTGCGAAGCACCGAGGCCCGCATCGCACCGCACACTACGGCCCTCGGGCTTCCTGGGGCGCCGAGCGCCCCACACGGGATACGAGAGCCTTGGCCACGTCCCCTATCAGCTGCCCCGGATCGCAGCCACGGGTGCAGCGTGGCAGGCACTGCCGGACCCGCAGGCCGGTCGGCTGCGTGCCGACCCGGTCGGCCAAGTGGTGACCTTGAGTTCGGGCGCCAACGGCTTCGGCTATGCCGTTTGCCTTGCCTGCGGCCGCGCCGTGGCCGAAGAGGAAGAGATATCGCACGCGGCAACGCCCATGCCTGACGCCCTGCGCAACCATATGCCTCTGGCGAGCGGCCGTGAGATGAAGCTCGTCAACGGGTATTGTCCCGGAGGTCTGACCGAGCCGCACCGGGTCCAACGCCACGTCCGGCTCGTGCATGCCACGCGGACCGACGTGCTCGAGTTGCAGCTGCCAGCGGGCGCGTCGGGAGCATCTGGGCTGGCGCTCGCGGCCGGATTGCGTGAGACTCTTGCCGAGCGCCTCGGGGCCGACGTGCGCGAGATCGGTGTTGCCGTCAGCGCCTCTCAGGGACCAACTGGGGAAGCGCGCTTGTCGCTGTTTCTGCATGATCGGGCGACGCAGGGTGCCGGTCTTGTCACGCGGCTCGCCGAGCCGGACTGGTTCTCGGGTTGTCTTTCCCACGCGACGGAACGGCTCGATTGCGTCCAGGACTGTGAGAATGGATGTACGGCCTGCGTGCTTCGCCCTGATCTCAGCTTTGCCGGGAACCAGCTGGACCGCCGCGGCGGCCTTGATCTGGCCAGAGAGCTTCACATGCGGCTCAAGCTGCCGGACGCATTGCGCGTGCTCGGGCCAGAAACCCAAATCCTCGAGGAGCCACTGGTTGACTGGCTGGAGCGGCAGCGGCGCGCAGGTGCGCTGGCCGCCGTCACGGTGTTCCTGCACGGCCGACCGATCGAATGGGACTTTCCGGCCTGGCCTTTGAACGGCGTTCTTCCGCGGCTCAAGCAGGCTGGTGTCCGCGCTCGATTAGTGATCGACAGTACCGTGTTGACCGACCGAACGGTAGAAATCGCACAAAGGCTCGATCTTTACCGGCTTGCCGGCCATGCGGCTCTCGCCGAGAGTGCTTCTCTACCGGTCGCCAGCGGCGCCCCAATTCTTGCCGTTGCGGAGCGACCGACTGGTCCGATCGCGATCGCCGCACCTGATCCCGCCGGTTCCGTTCCAGGCGCCGCATGGGGCCGTGGCGAGCGCATCGTCCTCGTTCGCGGGCCGATGCCCGCGTTGCCGGAGATGCGCGATATCGAAAGCAGCCGCCTCGTTTCCCTTTCGTTGGGCAACGCTTGGCTGCTGCGCCTAGCGAATCACCTCGATGGCCCTGTGGCGCAGTTTGGCCGCGCGTTCTGGAATCTGATCGGGCGAGAGAGTCCGAGGATTCTAGATGCGATGAAGATGCACGGGGTAAGCTTGGCGGATTACACCGACCGCTACCTGGTGACACCGCTCAGCATACGGTTGTTCTTCGAAGTGCTGGCTGCAATGCCGGGGCGAGGTGAGCGCGGTCAAGTTAGTGTAACGACCGCCCGCCTCGATCGGTATGAGCAGGTTGGATGGGCGGTTTATCATTCCTTCGCCGAAGATTTGCCTCGCCGGGATGTCCTTCAGGCGCTCCTGCCTAAGGGGGCGTCAGTGATCATCCGGCCCAGGGCCGAACTTCCTCACGCGCGCAGATTGCGTCTGATACTTGGCGACGGGCGGCAAGTCACGCTCCTGCTTGACCAGGGGTTCGGTGCATGGCGCGCCGACGGAGCGCCGCGCCACGACTTCCGAAGCGATGCTGTCCAACAAGCTCGCTCGCTGCGCGGCGCAGTGTTCGGGGTGCGCGTCGAGAGAGAGTCCGAAGCGCCGATGATCGTTCAAGAAGAGCAGGCCTCCGCGTAGCGTCCGATGCAGGCTGTGCGAGGGGAAGGGCCATTCGCCTTTTTCCGTCAGTCTGATCGCCGATTGTCCGTTTCCGAGGCGTGCACTCTGGTGCTTGGATCATCGGGAGAACCGATGTGCCGACCGTCGGATTTCGGGGGAAGTTGCGCCGACGAACTGCCCAGGGGCGCCGAGTGCGCCCTGCCCGCGGATTGCCAGCGGTTGGGCGTGACCGCCGGGGTCCGTGGCGCGGGCATCCGAAACGCCCGGTCCGTGGTAATGAAGCGCTCGACGATGATCGGCACCAGCTTCTCGACGGGTGGCGCCTCGGACAGGCCGTCCTGCGCCGCGATGGCCGCGGCGTAGTCGCGGATCAGCGC
>JAPTUI010000225.1 GCA_028067895.1 Pseudomonadota bacterium
TCCGTCCATGCACCGAGGACGGCATCGTCGATGAACTGCATCACGTTCCACATCTCGACGCCGTAGTTGTAGATCGGCGTGGCGGTCAAACCGAGGCGGTATGTGACGCTTTGGGAGAGGAGGAATGCCGCGGCACCTTTCTGCGTGCCCTTGCCGGTGCGAAGACTCTGCGGTTCGTCGAACACGGCGGTCTTGAAGAAATCGCCGTGCGACTTGAAGAACTGGATCCACCCGCCGATCTGACTCACGCGAAAGACGTACACGTCGGCGGGCGGTAGGTTGTACGGCGAGCCCTTCTTGATCAGGTGGACCGAGAGCGCCGTGAAGGCGGTGATCTTGTCCGCCCACTGTTGCTGCATGTGGGCATCGCAGACGACGGCGGCGGGCAGCGTGCCCGGCGTACTCGCGAGGAATCCCGCCGCGGTGTAGGTCTTGCCGAGTCCGCCCTCGTCGCCCAAGAGGAGGCTCTTGCGCTTGCGCAGTACCTCGATCGCTTGTGCCTGGTAGTCGCGGATCCGCTGTCCGGGCCTCACGCCGTCGATGGATGTGGCGCGATAGTCGGGCAGCAGAATGCGTTCGAGTTCGGCCTGCTCGTGATTCCACCCGCGCCGACCGGTCTCGAGCACGTGGCGGTCCTCGGCCGTCATGGCGAGCGGATAGCGCAGGGTGAACCACTCGAGGTCTGCGGCGTGGATCAGATCGTTCGGCAGATGGAACGGGCCGGCCGAGTTCTTCGGCACGCGGGGGAAGAGATGCTTGAAGCGGATCGCGACGTGCGGCTCCAAGTCGGCAATCTCCCAACGTCCCTGCGCGCGGCGCTCGTCGTCGATGAGCCGCAGCGTTCCATAGGTCCGGGCCTGCGCCGGACTCGGTCCGGTTCGCTGGCACCTACTGTGGCGGTCATGGACCGCAAGGGGCACCGGTGGCGCTTCCTCGAGCACCAATGGAAGAATTCTGCTCACAGCAGCCACCCCTTGGAGAGGGACACGGCATACACGGGCTTGCCGCCGATCTCGGCGGGCAGCCCCATGCTGAGATTCGAGGCGAGGATGATGGCGGCGACTTCCGGGTGCCGCGCATACCGCTCGATCTGGCGATAGGTGTCGATCTTGCGCGGCCCGCCGCCCCGTCCCTTGAGCTTGCACTCGACTGCGATCCACTGGGTGAGTTCGCGGGGGCAGGGGATCAGGAAGTCGGGGATGTCTTCGTTCGAGAGTCGGTGCTCGCGCTCGAATGGGATGCCGGCGGACTCGAGGGCGACGGCGATTCCATACTGCATTGCCTTCTCGGACGACAGATCGACGCGGGCGAGCGCGATTCTCTTCACGATGAGCACAGGAGAGCAGAGTTCCGCGGACGACTGTTCGCCGAGCCACCCGGCCGCGTGAGTTACTGATCTTGAGCCGCGATCCACTGTTGCACCTCCCGCGACGCCGCGATGTACTCGGAACTCGGCGTCTTCGTGATCTCCTGAACTGGCCGATAGGTCGCCCAAATGCGATCCTGCAGCCGTTTCGGTAGGCTGAACCAGTGGGTCTTGCAACCCCACATCGCGGGCGGGACTTCTTTGTCACAAACTGGCCAATGGCAGGTGTGGCGTGTCGTGGCGCTCTGTGCATGAATCTCGAACCGACCATCCTTACCGACGGAAACGGTTGCCTCGACGCCGTGCGCGCGCAAAATTCCACGCACGCGGCCGCAGCCTTCCTCGGTGGCGTAGTAGCGGACTGCGCGCTTCTTTTCAGTCACGGCTTTCTCCGCGATCCGTGGCTGCTGAATCTTTTGACCAAGAGCGGGACTCCAAGAATCCGTCCAGAGTGTGGTGCTCAGCAGCGTAAGCGCTCATTTCTTTGGCGGCCTGCGCGCTGGTCACGCGATCGGCCAGGATGGCCGTCCGGAGCCGTTTCTGTAGCTCCGTCGGCTCAACCCCCTCCAGTCGGTGGATCGCATCGACCTGTGCGAACACAGCACGCTGGTTTTCAGTCATGCTGCCGCCTCCCGAGCCTGATCAGTCACGTTGGCTCGCACGAGGGCCTCGGCCACCGCCGGCGGAACCGCATTGCCGATCATCCAGACCTGATCGGTCTTGCTGAGTGGCTTGCCTTCATAGATCGGGTCCAGGACGTACTCATCCGGAAAGCTCGTTGCCCGAGCAAGCTCGCGCGGAGTCAGCATCCGCATCCCAATATCAACGATGGCGTAGGGTTCCCCATGCACCGTCACCAGGCCGAAGCGATCCTTGGTGGTGATGGTGTCGAGCGGTCGCTCGATGCGCGGGTCCTGATCTGTTCCGTAATATTTCAGCAAAAAGGCGCGCACTTCGCCGAAGTGAAAACCCTGGGCGCTGACCGTCTGCAGCGGCTGATCAGCCGGCTGCCCGATATTGTCGCCGCGCAGCTTCACGACGTGCGAGGCGACCAGGTGGTGGTGATCCTGAGTCGTGATGGTGGATACGGGCCACGTCATCGGATGGCCGTCATTCTCGTGCCCTCCGTAGTGCCGCGCCAGAAACGCCGCCACGACGGCGCCCTGCGAGCCGTGAGCGGTGATCGTTGGATAGGGACGTTCGATGTCCCGGACCCTCGGCTCTTGGCCCTGGCGCTCTCCGTTGCGAGTATTGATGAGGGCGGGGGAAACAAGAGCGAGTTCGCCGCGATGCGCCGCAGTGATCGTCGGAGCCGGTTCCGCGAGCGGGTGTAGGCGCCGATCGCCGTGGTGTGTCAGCGGCACAATGAAGGGCTGCGGAGCCTCCACGACGTACCGCATGACCCCTCGGGCGATGCGCCGCAGCGTAGCCTCCGCGAGTGGTCTCTTTCGCGTGAAAATCGACGGGCATGGAATCGACCAGTCGATGCACTCGGCTGCCGTCCGATAGGGCTGCGCCCCGATCCATGGCCCGTGAGAGGCCGCAGGAAAGACAATCTCGTCCCCATCGCACCGAGCGATCACGAAGAGGCGCTTGCGACTCGTGGGCGCGCCGTAGTCGCACGCCCGGAGTTCGCGCATGTCGACCTGGTAGCCGAGATTCTCAAGCTGCCGATGCCAGCGCCGGAATGTCATGCCACGACGTGCTGGATCCGGCCGGCCATCGTCACCCAGCGGCCCCCAATCGGCGAATTCCTCCACGTTCTCAAGCATGATGACCCGCGGCCGGCGCTCCTTCGCCCAGCGGATCACGGTCCAGGCGAGGCCGCGCACCCGGCGAGCCCGATTCCGATCACGGAACGGTTTGCCGCCACGCGCCTTGGAATGATAGGTGCAGTCGGGACTGAACCAGCCAAGACCCACCGGACGCCCGGGGCCGACGTGACGCGGATCCAGGTCCCGGATGTCCTCGCGCAGGTGTAGCGTGCGGGGATGATTCGCGAGGTGAACCGCGAGCGCTTTGGCGTTGTGGTTGATGGCGATGTCCACCGGTCGGCCGAGGGCGGTCTCGATCCCGGTCGATGCGCCGCCGCCGCAGGCGAAGTTGTCGACTACGATCTCTCTCGCGTGCGTCACGAGCGCACCTCTTCAAGGTGACCCCGCGGATACCCGCACAAGATACGGCCGATCATCGTGATATCGTGGTTCATAGTGCGATTAGCCTCCGTTCCAATGCAGTCGCTGATTGTTCGGCACCCGTCCGATGTATCGCTGGTATGCCGCAATCCAGTCATGGGCGAGTGCGCGTTGCGCAGTGGCTAAGCGAAGCCCGCGGTGGCACACCAGCCAATGCAGTCGACCCTCGAGACGGTCTTTCGCGTAGCTGCCCCATCCTCCGACGACATCATGGGGTTGCGGCCAGAGGTTCTCCGGGCTCGTCGGCGAGCCCCCGAGAGACAGAGCGACGAGGTGATCCTCTTCATAATCACGGAGCCAGCGGTCCCGGTACCCGTATTCGCGAATCTGAGCGCGCTTCAGTCGCTCGGTGTAGCGCTCCGGCGGCCGGATGCTCTGCGAATAGCCCCGGACGCAAATTGTCTGGTCAATGTCGGACTGCGTGACCGCCGGATTCAAAGCACCGGGAGTGAGACGGGGATTCGGCAGCGCATCGCGCAGCGGATGCGGGGCGGCGGCGCGGCGACGGGTCTCGTAATGAGAGTACCGCGGGGAACGATGCCACCAGGCGGTGGCTGTTGCGGCCGTGGCGGTGGCCGACGGGTGACCGAGGGCGGAGCAGGCGAGGGCAAGTGACAGAACGGTCAGCGGTGAGGGTCGGTGAACTGGAAACACTCGTGAGCCTCCACCGTCCCCCGAGGCGGCGATGCCGGATCAGGGGAAGGTTTTATCTTATGCCAAGTGTATGGCATGCCAGACATTCGTGTCAAGTGACATGCGCCTCAAATTGTACGGAGAAATGCTCGATTCAGGCGTGTCCGGGGTCGAGCTGCACACCGTCCTGCGCGCGGATTTCAGCAGCGATTTCCGCACGCAGGTTTTTCATCACCGGGTCGCTGCCGCCAGTCGCGACGTGCAGGTCATACCAGTCATTGATCAAATCGCAGTGCATCTGTGTCGTGAGGAGAGACATCGCAATTCTGTTGTGGCGGCAGAACGCGCGAAACGGCTTGAGTTCGTGCAGGTAATCGGTTCCGTCGACCCTGAATTTCAGATCGGCGAAAGCAATCCCGGTGGGGAGGGTGAGGTTCTGTGTCGGATGGGACATGGCAATGAGTTCTCCTGTAAGTAGCTATCCGAAGTCCGGGAGGCGACATCGGATTCAGAATAAAGACACCGGGTTTTAGCCTCGGGCAGGTATGCTCACGCGGATGGTGCGGGTCCGTTGTTCGGGGCGATCTGGGCTATTTGAGCCTCGAGATCGCGGCATCGCTGGCGCAGCGTTTTATACGTCTGGTAGGCATGCCAGGACTGACCGCTACGTACGCTTTTGACGATCGCCTCGACCTGCTCGGGAGTGAGGGCGACCACCGGCTGCGCGGGGGTGAGAAGGACGCGCCCGCTATCCCAGTCGAAACCGGCGTGCGCGCCAATGATCCCGACAGCAGGAGTGGGGCCGCGGAGCTCGCCTTGGCTCTGCACGCTGACCATCACGTCAGGATCGCCGCCGACCGCGGCAATCCTCTGCAAGGTTGCAATGAGGATGCTGAGTTTCATCCTGCCGCTCTTGCCCGCCTGTCGCTTTCGCGCTCGGCTTCGCCCAGGACCCGCTTCATGGCCGCGTAGGTGAGCGGTGCCGACCAGTTTGCGGGTCCGCGCAGGTTGCCGATCTCCTCGGTGAGCTGCGCCGTGAGCGCCGGCCATGCGTCCACCAGGCGCGCCCATACCGGACTTGCCGCGCGCATGCGCGGAAACTCGGCGGGCGTTTCGGGTGAGTCCTCGAGCAGCAGCAAGCAGCGGCGCAGGTCCGCGGGGTCAAACGGGTGATGGAACGTCGCGCGCCAATGTCCCTCGAGGAGCGGGAATCCCTACAGGTACTCAACGATGAATTCACTGGATAGCCCGCGTTCGCCCGAGCGCAGCCATTCGATCACGGTTCGCGGG
This sequence comes from Pseudomonadota bacterium, assembly GCA_028067895.1. Classification (GTDB taxonomy): domain Bacteria; phylum Pseudomonadota; class Gammaproteobacteria; order Steroidobacterales; family Steroidobacteraceae; genus 13-2-20CM-66-19. The sequence goes on from JAPTUI010000225.1 coordinate 5,485, forward strand.
ATGTCGAAGGTTGGCATGTTCATGTCCCCCGACACGAAGCGGTGCGGTGGTTGAGGAGTCCCTGCCGCAAGGCGTGATAGCGCTCGAGGAAGCGCCGTGCGTACCCGACACCGGGGGACGCTAGAAGGAGGCTGTCGTCGACCGGATCGACGTGTTCGAGGCCGAGGGCGCGGATGCGTGCCTCGGCATCCGCGGGGGTGAGGAAAAGACTGCGAATTTCCGTTACCAGTGCGCTCGAATCGGCACGATGGACGGGACTTTTCCACTTGGCCATGAGAGCGCTGACGCCGAGCGCGGCGTGGACGGTCCGCTCGATACCGTCCTCAAGGTGTCGCCATGCTGGACCGATCGCCTCTTTGATCGGAGTGGCGACATCGCCGCAATAGGCTTCGTGAGCGTCATGCATGAGGCCGGCGAACTGTGCTGCCGCCGGGTATCCCTGGCGCTTCAAGATGTCCGCCACGAACAGGGAATGCTCGGCGACCGAATAGTGCCGCTTGCAGTGGCCCACGAACCGGCAGATGTGTGCGAGAGAGTGTGCGATGTCCGAGAGACAAACCGTGTCCGCGAGCACGCCGGCCGCGAGACACGTGGGGTCGAAAAGTTGGCCTGAAGCGGTGAGCATGGGCATGGGACTAACTCCCTAGCGCGCGGAGACGTTTCATGGTGGCGCGCAGGCGCGTGCGCACAATGACGAGAGTGATCTGCACATCTTCTGCATCGACAGACTCGGTGCCCACCGCGGCGATGGCCGTGGCGAGCAGACTCTCGGTGCTCATGAGGTCATCAGTAATGTCGAGGATTGCGCCGGGGAGGGTGAATTCCGCCATCGGCCGAGCGGTTGGGGCGCGCGTCGCTGACGACGGGCGAGTCTTGAGGGTGGTCTTTTGCGTCATTCGGAAGTCCTTAGAATGGGGAACATCCTTCGATGCTATGAGATCTGTGTGGCGCTCGCTCGCTATGATCCCGAACGTCATTCGGAAACGGGACTGGCATACACCGAGAGCGCTCGAGCGGCCCGGTGCCGAAGCAAGAGATCTTCAAGACAGCGACAAACAGGATCGTCCTCGCAACCGCGCCTGACCTGCCAGGCGGTGAGCCGAACGGTCAACGCGCGGACCAGCGCAATCTGATCGCGCGGGGACAGATCATCGCCGACGGTGGAGAGGAGGTCCTGCGCGAACTCGTCGCAATCCGCGTAGGGGTCCCTTCTCTCGTACCGCATCGCGTCCCAATCGCGATTGATTTCGATCGCGATACGCACTCGACGCTGAGGAGTGGAGTAGGCACATCCGGATTCTTCCGTCTTCCAAGGCCCTCGTAAGTGCGAGGCGATTTCCTTGGCGCTCATCCCGGAGGGCTGCGGCGAGTCTGTATCGCTGGAACAGCCGCCGGCGGCTGTGCTGTCCGGGACCGCAGAGTCATTCCCTGCGATGGATGCATTCTCCCGCCCCCTCCGCATCCATAGCGCGAGCATCGCGCCGTATAGGATGGTGATCGCGCCGAGGGCGGCGCAGTCCCACCGGAGATGCCAGACGACTGCCTTGATCGTTTCCTCCATGCAATCGGCCCCGCGAATGCAGGTGGGACTCGGGCGCAGGAGATGAGTGAGAGGGGGCACGAAGTCGGGAAGGGAAACGAGGAGGATGAGCATCGTGCCAGCAAGGACGCCGGAGCGTACCAGGCGGCGCAATTCCGTGACGTTCGCGCCAATGGCGTTCGACCGCTTCATTTGCGCTCCATCAGTTGTTGTGCCCGGCGCATTCAGACATTTCGATCGCGAGCCGCAGAATCTGCGCCGCGCTGCGCAACCGAACCGCTGATACGAGCGCGGCACGGAGCCGCTCGATCTTGTAGCGACGCGCGAGGGTGGCCGGTTGATGGGAGGTGAGCTGCAAATCCTCGGCAATCCCATCGATGCGCCGTTCAAGGGCGAGATCCGTCTCGGTCGGTGCGGGGTAGAGGGGTAACGCGGGTCCGGTGTCTTTGCTCAGGCACATGCCGCAGCACCTGCGCGGACGGCCGCTGCGCATCAGGGGAAACGAGGCGGCCGGCCTGGGTCGGTGACAGGATGCACACACTCGGGCAGGGGTGCTGAGTACGGCGTTCATAGGGTTCTCCATAGCGAAACGGCAAAGGAATTTCGATCCATATAGCCACCGGTCCGCCAGAGCCGCGCAGCTCGGGTGATGGTCCAGGCGCGCAGCAGCGCGTACCGGCGCAGACTGACGCGGTGGCGGCGATGCGTCCGCCGCGAGCGTTCGATGGTCACGATGGCGCACCCGGTCTTGCGGTAGGCACGAATGATGGCGAGAGGGGTTTGCGCACGTTCATCGAGGTACTGCGCGCGCAATCCCGGAAAGTGAGCTTCATCAATCATTGAAGCCGCACTTTCGCCTCGAGCGACCGCGGTGTGGTGATGTGAATACCGTCGCACAAGCGTGTCGCGGTTCACGGACATGCTGCATGAGAGATCGGTACCGTTGCCTGATGCAGCTCATGCGCAGACGCTCGACGGTCTTGATCCGATTCGCGGAGCTCGCATGCGCGATAGCACGCGGGAGCGGATATAAATCCCGCTCTCCAGGCGGCAGGTTCCCCGCCGATACTCTCAGCAGGACGAACACGCCTTTGCGCATCGCTGTGCGCCGCCCTATTGAGTCTCGCGATCGATAAACCGAAGCGGAGGGATGGGAACCGGAATTGGACGGCGCGCGCATATGGATTCTATTGCCGTTCAGCCGAAGCATCGCCTGCGATGAGCGTCCGCGCGGCGAGCAATCCGATGTCAGAAAGCTGAAGGCCGCCGCGCTCCTCCCTCGGCACCGCTTGGAGGGCACGCATTCCGAAGCGTTGCAGGAAGCACCGCCCGTGGTAGGGTTTTCCGTCCCGACGCACACAGTGCCGCTCGTCGGCCAAACACCGGCAGCCGCCGCAAATCACCAGGTGACGCACATCGTGCGCGCGGCGCAACTCTGGCGGCGGCGGGGGATCGAGCACGCGCAGATAGTGTCGCCCGCTCGAAAGGTGCGCGCTCCGCACGGGAGTCCTCGCCCGCCGCACTCTGGTTCGTGGGGTTCTGGATGGCATGGCTCATCAGCGTATGGTAAGCCATCCGACATGTCAAGCATGCCAGCTTATGACTACCCAGGAATCATGCTAAACGCCGTGGTAGTACGGCGAAAGGAAAGACGAGATGATTCGTTGGAGATCTGTTCGCGGGGTTCGCTTCGCGGTGCTCGAGGATGTTATTTTTGTCGAACTGCCGGGACCCCGGCATGACGGAGGTCCACGCGCCGCGGATTCCGCGAAGCCTGGCTCAAGGGCCGTGGTGGAGGGGGACAAGCCAGCGCGTTCCAGGTCCAGAGGAGCTCGTCAGCGCGAGCAAGGAGGAGGAAGGCCCTAGCGACCGGATGCCAAGGCGTATCGAGCGCGTGTCGCGCGAGCGTCGCTCTGCGGGGCGACGCTCGCCGGCTCAACGGTCCGTAAGAACCACGCAGGCTCGGTCAGGGCCGGTTGCCGGCGACGGGGCTGCGCTTTCTACCGGGCTGAGGGGCATTGATCGTGCCAGAGGGTCCGAAGATCAGGTGGTTCGGGGTGCAGCCTAGAACCTCGACCAGCCGCAGGAAAGTCTGGAGCTTGATGTCCTTGATCGTTCCGCTTTCCCATTGATTCACGGTGGCTCGCGAGACTTTGACCTGCCGGGCGAGTTCAGCCTGGCTCCATTCTTTTTGGGTGCGCATCTCACGGATGCGTTCGCCCATGCGTTTAGTCTCCATAAGTAAAATTCTCCCACGACAAAGGTATGGCATGATTGACAGTGACGTATGGCATGGTCTACACTCCGGGCTGCATGAACTGACGATTCTGTCCGCCCCTTCGGTTCCAAAATGCGGCGTCATCATCGAGAACAACAACGGCACGAGCGGGCTCGTGCTACTGACTTAAGGCGACCGCGATGATTCAACTCGAAGACCTCAAACGACTGAAAGTCACCTCCGAAACCAAGGCATATCTCTACGCGGAAGCGCGCCGGCTGGGCTGTTCGATGCATGAGGTGGCGCGCGCGGAACTGCATCGGATCGCGGTTGAGAAGATTCATGCTGCAAAGGTGCTCGTTTCTCTGTCCCCGCGCGAGGCCCGCGAGGGGGACTCGCAGAGTGAGCGGGTTCCCGTCATCGATCTTCGGCGGGAAGCGGCGCAGTAAGGACACAAGCCTGCGCTCGGGCACGAGCAGATCCATCGGCG
>JAPTUI010000379.1 GCA_028067895.1 Pseudomonadota bacterium
CCCGACGTCGATCGCGCGGAGCATGCGCGGGCGCTGTGCGGCCAGGCTGGCGAAGCCGCTTCGGATGTCCCCGGACCACAGGCCATAGGCATAGCGCTGTGCGCCGAGCCAGAAATTGCGGTTCAGCGACCAGACGCGCTGCTTGAAGTACTTGCGCTGCCCGTCGTAGAGGGCCCGCTGCATATTGAAGAACTGGGTGTCATCGCCGGTCTCATCAGCCTCGTCGTTCCACCAGCCGACGATACCGGTGCGAAAGCTCTGGCGCAGCGCGGGGTTGAAGAACCAGGTGCGCGTTGCGGCTTTGTCGAAATCGAGGGTCTTGACCGGCTTGTGCGAGAAGTAATCGAGGCTCGCCTTCTCCCCCGGGATCCACAGGTGATGCGCCGTGGCGTACTGACCTTCGACGGTATTCACGTGGATGCGCGGCTTCATGATGCCGATCAGGTGCACCCCGAGGGCGGTGAGCTCGCGATCGAGCTTGCCGCTCGGGGCGTCGGGGAATTTCTTCGTGTTCCAGCGGAACTCCCCGTAGTGGTTCTGACCCCAGGCCTTCCAGTCGAAGTCGAGCGAGAACGCATCGAGCGGGATGTGCAGCCGGCGGTAGCGGCGCACGATGTGCAGCAACTCCCTCTCATTGATACCCCATTGGCTGTTGATGAAGCCGAAGGACCACTTGGGGAACAGCGGAGCGTGGCCGGTGAGATCATCGAGCGCAGCGAAGATCTGTGCCGGGGTGCCGAGGATGAGGTAGTAATCCGGATCGGCTCGGGTCTGGTGCAGCACCTGGATGCGCCCCGAGGTCAGATCGAACAGCGTCTTCTGGCTGTCGAGCAGCAGCGCGAAGCCCGCCGTGCTCCACACCAGGGGCGCCCCGGCATCGCCCTGTTCCCCGGCGGTGGCGAGCTGTCGGCCGTGACGCAGCAGGCCCGAGCGTGCGGGTTGAAATGCGTTGAAGCCGTGCACGCCATAGAGCGGCGCGTCGCGCGCGGCGAACTGCAGTGCGAACGTGCGCTGCGCCAGGCTCGCCAGGTCCGCCTGGCGCAGGATCGGCTGCGCAGCGCCCGCCCGATAGAGCGCGAGTGCATCGGTGCGAGTGTCGAACGTCACGCGCAGCACGCCGCTCTCGAGCTGCAGCTCATCGCCCCGCCTCCGGATGCTCACCGGGCCGCGCGCAGCCGTCGGAGCGCGCGGTGACATCACCAGTGCCGGAGCCGATGCGCGTCCGCCGGGCAGAAAATGCACCCGCAGCACGTTGCGGCGCACGAGGGTCAGTTGCAGCTCACCGCCGGAAACCGACACCACTGCGCCCTTGGGCAGCAGGCGCACCAGGTCGGCGGCATGCGCAATCGGGAAGGTCCATAGTGCGCAAAGCGCGACCGCGGCAGCCCGTCGGCGAAGTCCCAACATCATGATCGTCTCATCCCCCTCTGTGAGCTGCGCACAGCGCCGCCAGCCGCGGCACATAGTGAACGCCGACCCACGCTCGCCACGCAGGCAGGTTCGCAGCGATCCTCTCGTTATTCGCGGCGCCGCCGACCGGATCGTGTGCGTAGCGCGAGGAGAATGCGTCGGGCGCGCTGAATTTGGCAACGCTTCGCATACGTATTCATCGGACTTGAGGCGCCGCTGCGGCTCAAGATCACTGCGGCTCGGCGCAATGTTCGGCGATGAACCGTTCGTGGGTACTCATGCGCTCGACCGCACCTCGAATCAATGCTCGAATGTTCGTGAGAAACTCCGCACACTGCTCGGCCGGCACATTGTCCGCCGCTGGATGATATCGGTGTGGCCGCAAACCCTGGCCGGTCATGACCTGCAACCAGGACTGCTCGGTGAACAACTCCTCGCCTTCGCGAAAGATCTGGCCAGTAGCGCCAAACAGCGCAAGCTTGCGAGCGAGCGCTTCGGGTGCTTCGAGCGCCGCGCAGTGGCGCCAGAACGGAGTATCGTTGCGCTCGGTCGTGCGGTAGTGCAGGACGAGGAAATCACGCACCTGCGCATGCTCCTCGTACACCTTGCGGTTGTACTCCTCAAGGATGGCCGGATCGAAACCGCAGTCCGGAAACAGCGCGAGCAGGCGGCTGATGCCCGATTGGGCGAGGTAGATCGCGGTCGACTCCAGCGGCTCGAGAAAGCCGGCCGCAAGTCCGATGGCCACGCAGTTGCGCACCCAGGGCCGGCGCCGCACACCGCTCTGGAAGCGGATCAAACGCGGCTCGCCGAGTGCGCGACCTTCGAGGTTGGCCAGCAACACCGCCGTGGCCTCATCATCGCGCATGAATTCGCTGCAGTACACGTGGCCGTTGCCCGTACGGTGCTGCAACGGGATTCGCCACTGCCAGCCGGCCGCACGCGCGTTGGCCTGCGTATAGGGCCGCAGCGGCCCGTCCGACGCGCTCTGCACAGCGAGCGCCCGATCGCACGGCAGCCAGGCACGCCAGTCCTCCAGCTTACTGCCGAGCGCACGCTCGATGAGCAACCCGCGAAAGCCCGAGCAATCGATGAACAGATCGCCAGCGATGCGCTCGCCGCTCTCGAGCACCAGCGTCTCGATGAATCCATCCGCGCCGCGCAATGCGACGTCGACGATCTGTGCGTCGATGCGCCGCACACCGCGCTTCTCGGCATACTCGCGCAGCATGCGCCCGTAACGAGCCGCATCGAAATGGAAGGCGTACTTCGGTCCGGCGATCGGACTGCGCCCGATCTTCTCGAGTCGCGCCATCCGATGCGCCCGGGCCGCCACCGCGTTGACCGAATACGTCCATAAGTCCGCAGCCGCCGGCTCGGCGCAGCTGCGCAGCCAATAATGCTGAAAGGGCAGCGGGCCGAGCGGCAGACCTACCTCACCGAAAGCATGCAGGTACGAGTGTCCGACCCGAAGCCAGTCGTTGAATTCGATGGCGAGCTTGATGGTGCCGGCGGTGGCCCGCAGCATCTGGTCCTCGTCGATGCCGAGAAACGTGTTGACGTTGCGGATTTGCGGGATGGTCGCCTCGCCCACGCCCACCGTGCCGATGGTTTCGGATTCGACGAGCACGATCTCGAGGCTAGCGCCCATGGCGCGTGCCAGCACCGCTGCGGCGAGCCAGCCCGCAGTACCGCCGCCAACCACGACCACACGCTTGATGGGTAACTGACTCATTCGCGCTCCCCGCGCACCGCGGGCGGACATGCTAGCACGCCCGGATAAGAAAGGACCCTGCCGACTCGCGCCGGCAGGGTCCGAGGGGGTTACTTCAAATCGCTCGGTCTTATTGGAACGAGTATGAGAACCCGAGACTGTAGGTTCGCGGATACTCTTCCCACGTCAGCACCTGGCGCGGATCGTTGTTCTGGAACGTCTGCATGCCCTGCGCGGTGAGATTAGACCCGGTCGCAATCAGCGTCAGGCCGTTCAGCATGCCGCTGCTGAAGGCGTAGCTGATCTGAGCCGCAACCGTCGCCTGGCCCGCGACGATCTGCTCGACACGGGTCGCGCTGATGCCGAACACGCGGCCGAGGTAGCTCGAGCGGATACTGTCCGACACGTTCGCCTGGAAGCCTCCGTACTGGTAGTAGAGCGTGTAGTTGTCATCCCACTTCGAGAGGCCCGACACCGTCACCGGCTCGGTGTTGCCCGGATAGTATACCGCGCTCCACGTGCGATCGACGCTCGCCAGCACGCCGAAACCGTCCAACCAATGCGTCAGATCGCCCAACGGCAGGTTGGTCGCAATCTGCGCACCGTAGATGTGGCCGGTACCCTGGTTGTTCGGGATCGTGAGGATACCGTACGTGGTACCGAGCTGCGCCTGCTGCGCGGGCGTCAGGTAGCCTGCGGCGTACTGAGAGAAGTTCGCCAGTGTCGCCGCATTTGGATTGATGTAGTCGGACAGATCGATGTAGTAACCGGAGAGCTGTACGTACCCCTGCCCACCCGTGGCGCACAGCGCGGAGTTCTTCGCCTCGTTGCCCGTGCAGCTGTAGCCGCCGTGACTCGCGAAGTAGTGCTCCATACTGAGGTTGTAGTTCGTCGCCATCGTCGGCTTCAGCGCCGGGTTGCCGCCAGTGCCGCTGAAATAGCCGAGGTTAGGATTACTGATCGACAGCCCGGTGACATTGGTGCTGATGCCGAAGCTGGCGCTCATTTCATCCATGCGAGGACGGGACATCGTGCGCGCGACACTCGCACGGATGTCGTTGTTGTCCGGCAATGAGAACACCAGGTTCAGGCTCGGCAGGTAACGCGTGTAGCTGGTGCCACCCATCGTCGGCAGCAGCACCGTGGTAGTTGAGCCACCGGCGGTGGAGCCCGGAGCGACCCGCGAACCATTCGAAGTCTGCCCGGTGTGCACCAGCTGTACGCCGAAGTTGCCACGCAGACCGACCGAATCGCCGAGATTGGTGTGCAAGTTGAATTGCAGAAATCCGGTCGTGTCGTTCTCATTCACGATCCAGTTCGGCGGGACGGCGATCGAGGACAGCGCCGTCGGGTATTGCACCAGGTTGCCGGTCGCGAGCAGCGAGAACGGGTTGTACAGCACTTGCGGACCGACGCCCATGAAGCCGAGGGCGGCAGTGGTGGTCGACTGCAGGGAGGCGGCGGTGATTGGCGCGGTCGTGGTGGCACCGCAGCTGATCAGCAGGCAGCCGTTCGGTGCGCCGGGCAGGACCAGGAACGCCTGTGTAATGTTGTAGCTCTTGTTGCGGCGGCGGCGATCGACGCCGAACTCGATGCTCGAGATCGGCCCGCGGTTGAAGTAATGGGTGGCGGAGAGCTTGAGGTTGGCAATGTAATCTTCCGTGTGCGGCTGATTGATGAAGCCCGCCTGCACCAGGTTCGAGCCCGCACCCCAGCCCTGCGGATCGGTGAGTACGATATTGCTGCCGTTCAGCCCCTGAGAGAGATTGAGGAACAGCTCGCCGTTGCTGCCCTCGTAGAAGTTGACGTTCGTTCCCGGCAGCGTCGCCTCGTTGGCCGGGCCGTTGTAGCCGTAGCCGGAGTAGGACTCGAGGAACTGGTCGTCGCGCTCGGCACGGCTGTAAGCGCCACTCAAGCTCGCCACCCAGTTGTCGGCGAGACGCAGGTGGTTGTGCCACAGCACGTTATAGACACGCGCCTGATAATGGTTGTAGTCGTTGCGGATGACCGGGTAGACGTTCTGGAACGTGCCACTGGTGTAGAACCCGTTGCTGAGCGTTCCCGGCACGATCGTCTCGTGGCTACCGTAGGCAAGCGGGAATTCCGCGCCCTTGGCCTGCTGCGTCTCGTTCGTATTCTCGTAGGTCATGTCGAGCGTGCTGGTGAAAGCGCTCGAGGGCTGCCATTCGACGGTCGCGAGGTACCCGTTGCGCACCAATAGATCGGAGATGTTGTAATTCTTCGATCCACCGATAATCAGACGCGGCGCGCTGGCGGTGCCGATGTTGTCGTAGCCCCAGGGCGCCTGGTGCAGGATGTGCGATGGGTTCGACTCCAGGTCGATACCCAGAGTCACACCCAGGGTGTGGTGCAGGAACTGGTCGGCGAACACGCCATTGATGTCATGGCCTGAGTTGCTCACGCCCGGACCCGGCATGACCTGGTTCGGCTCCATCCATTGGTAGTTCGCATTCAGCGTCGCAACCGGCTTCGGTTGCGACAGCGGTCGCATCGTCTTCATGTTCACCGTGCCGGCGATGCCCGGATCGATCATGTCGGCACTCGGGCTGAAGTGCACGATGACGGTATCGAACCAGCTCGGCGGATACTGGTCGAGCTGCACGTCGCGGTTGTTCGCGGTGCTCGGCTGGATTGCCCCGTCCACCTGCGTGGAGATGAAATCCGAGCTCATGCCATGGATGGTGAGCTCCTGCGGTCGGCCGTTCACAGTCTGCACCGCAAGGCCGGGCAGACGTCCCAGCGCATCGGCGATGCTGGTGCCGGGCAACTGACCGATCTGCTGCGAGGAGACCGCCTCGACGATCGAGTCGGAGTTTTTCTGGATGGCGATCGAGTTCTGGATGCTGCTCACGAAGCCGTTGACGACGACTTGGTGCAGCAGATCGGCGTTGGCCACCTGCTTGGCGGCCTTCTTCTTTTGAGCGGCGCTCTGCGCGCTTGCGCTCTGCGGCGCGGCGTGCGCCGTGACCGGAAGGACGGCGGCCACGGCGGCGGCGCCGAAGCAGGCGGTGGCGACCGCCAATTCGAGAATGCTGCGCTTGCGACTGGTAATCACGAGACCCCCCCAAGGGCAAAAAATATATGGCAACGACCGGTCCGCTGGCGGACTGCGGTTCGCGACGACTGCCGGGCATGGACCTGTGACGCCGGCTGTCGACGCAATGAAACTGTCACGAATGATTCGCAAGCAACACTGTGAACGCAAGCGGCCGCATACGTATTCATGCGTCGATGCGGCGGCACAACGGTGGCCCACCGATCGCTTTGACATGAATACGTATGCGACACTTGCGCTGAATACGTATGCGGCGGCGACCAGGGTGGCGCGCAGCGGCGCCGAGCTGTGTCACAGTAGGATGAACGACACGCAATGCACGAACATGACTGACAATCGCTGGTGGCGGGGGGCGGTGATCTACCAGATCTATCCGCGCAGTTTTCAAGATAGTAATGGGGACGGGGTCGGGGACCTGCCGGGCATCATCGAGCGGCTCGATTACGTGGCCGGGCTCGATGTCGATGCCATCTGGGTGTCGCCGTTCTTCAAGTCACCGATGGCCGATTTCGGCTACGACGTGTCCGATTACCGGGCAGTCGATCCGATGTTCGGGGCGCTCGAGGATTTCGACCGGCTGGTCACCGAGGCGCACCGGCGCGGCCTGAAGGTGATGATCGACCAGGTGCTCAGTCACACCTCGGCTGAGCATCCGTGGTTTCAGGAGAGCCGCTCGAGTCGCACGAATCCCAAGGCCGACTGGTACGTCTGGGCCGATCCGCGCGAGGACGGCTCGCCGCCGAACAACTGGCAGGCCATCTTCGGCGGGCCCGCCTGGCGCTGGGAGCCGCGACGTCGCCAGTACTACCTGCACAATTTCCTCGACTCGCAGCCGGACCTGAATTTCCATAATCCCCAGGTACCGGCCGCGATGCTCGAGAACCTCGAGTTCTGGCTGCGGCGCGGCATCGACGGCGTGCGCCTCGATGCGATCAATTTCTGTTATCACGACCGACGGCTGCGCGACAATCCGGCCAAGCCCGAGCGCGAGCGCACCGGCCGGGGCTTCAGCCCCGACAATCCGTACGCGTACCAGTATCACTGGTACAACAATACCCAGCCGGAGAACCTCGCGTTCCTCGAGCGGGTGCGTCGGTTGCTCGACCAGTACCCGGGCGTCGCGGCGCTGGGGGAGATTTCGTCCGAAGACTCCCTCGGCACCATGGCCGAGTACGTCGGGGAGCACCGGCTGCACATGGCCTACTCCTTCGAGCTGCTCACCGAGGAGTACCGCGCCGCGCACATCCGCAACACGGTCGAGGCACTCGAGCAGCGCATGCCGCACGGCTGGCCGTGCTGGACGATCTCCAATCACGACGTGGCGCGCGTGCTGACCCGCTGGGGCGGCAAGCACGCATCCCCCCGCCTCGCGACTCTGCTCAGCGCCATGGTCTGCTCGCTGCGCGGCTCGGTGTGCGTCTACCAGGGCGAGGAGCTCGGCCTGCCCGAAGCGGGCGTGCCCTACGAGGCACTGCGCGACCCGTTCGGCATCGCGTTCTGGCCGAACTTCAAGGGCCGGGACGGCTGCCGTACTCCGATGCCGTGGGTCGATCACGCCGGCGGGGGGTTCAGTCGGGGCGTGCCCTGGCTGCCGGTGCCGGCCGAACACCTGCCGCTCGCCGTCTCGCGCCAGGAGCACGATCCGGATTCGCCGCTGCACGGCTTTCGGCGCTTCCTGCGCTGGCGACGCGAGCAACCGGCGCTGCGCTGGGGTGCAATCCGCTTCCTCGATCTGCCCGAGCCCCTGCTCGGCTTCACCCGCCAGCTCGACGGGCAGACCGTGCTCGCCGTGTTCAACCTGGGCGGGCAGGCGCAAGAGACCCCACTGCCGCTGGCCGGCCCGGTGACCGCCGTGAACGGGCACGGCCTCCAGAGTGGCCGGGTGGACGGTACGGTGGCGCTGCTCCCGCCGCATGGTGTGCTGTTCGCAACAGCGTCCTGACGCACCGCCTGCGGGTGCCGCCCAGTGCCCGCCCAAATGTTGCGCTTACGCAACATTCACTATTTGGGACACCCACTGGCTTGATTTAGACTAGGCTCCCTGAAGGGCCCAAATCGAGGTAGGGGGGAGCGGCCGATGGGCCGTGCGAGCGCACATGCCGAACGGACAAACCGCCGAGGCGGATCACACGCACACCCGGGTTCAGCCGGAGGCCTGCGGGGTGCGTGACAAACGCCGCAAGCCCAACTCGCTCGACATCGCCCACCTGGCGGGAGTGTCGCAGTCGACGGTCTCGCGCGCCCTGCGCGGGGACCCGATGGTCTCCCCGGCCACCCGCGAGCGCATTCTCGAGGTGGCCCGCGAGCTCAACTACCACGTCGACAAGAACGCCTCGAGCCTGCGCCGCAAGCACGCCGGGACGCTGGCGCTGCTCTTTTTCGAGGATCCGACCACCGACGACTCGGCGATCAACCCGTTTTTCCATTCGATGCTGGGCTCGATCATTCGCGCCTGCTCGCGCCAGGGCTACGATCTGCTCGTATCGTTCCAGGATCTGCTGCGCGACTGGCTCGCCGACTACGAGGACAGCCACAAGGCCGACGGGATCATCCTGCTCGGCTACGGCGATTACCTCGCCTATCGCGAGCGCCTCGAGGCGCTGATCGGACACGGTGCACACCTGGTGCGCTGGGGACAGCTGCTGCCCGATCACCCGGGCGTTTCGATCGGCTGCGACAACGTGGCGGGCGGGCGACTCGCCGCCGAGCACCTGCTGCGCAGCGGACGGCGGCGCATCGCTTTTCTCGGCGACATCGCCGCTTCGGCGCCGGAGATGGCGGACCGCTATCGAGGCTACCGCGAAACACTGCTCGCCGCGGGCGTCACGCCTGATCCGCGCCTGCAGGTCGGGGCCGTGTCGACCGAAGCGTCCGGCCATGCCGCGCTGCGCGCGCTGCTCGATCGCGACCTGCCCTTCGATGCGGTGTTCGCCGCGAGTGATCTCATTGCCATCGGCGCCCTGGGGGCGCTCGACGCCGCCGGGCGGCGGATTCCGGAGGATGTGGCGGTGGTCGGCTTCGACGGCATTCCGATGGGTGCGGTGACCCGCCCGGCGCTCACCACCGTGGCGCAGAACACCAAGCGTGCCGGCGAGGTGCTGGTGCAGAGCCTGATCAACCAGATCGAAGGCCGACCGGCGGAGAACATGATTCTTGCGCCGCAGTTGCTGGTGCGCGAGTCCTGCGGCGGCCGCGCATGATGCACACGTACCTGCTCGAGCCGGGCATCTGGAGCGGTCGGGGCACCTTCTGGCGCGAAGACGGCGAGCCGCTGCTCGCCGAGTGCCGCACCGAAGTCACCCACCAGAACCACTGCTGGCTGGTCGCCGGGTCCCTGAAGGTGCTCGGCTCCCCGCCGGTCGAGTTCCGCAACGCCTACTCGATCGAGCCGCCCGCGAAAAAAGGCGGCTGCCTGCGCTGGAGCTCGGAGAACGCCATGCTCGGCAAGGTCCAGGGCACCTTCTCGGTGCTCGAGCGGTGCATTCTCTCGGTGTACAGCTGCACG
>JAPTUI010000242.1:0-544 GCA_028067895.1 Pseudomonadota bacterium
TCAGAGCGACTCACCGTGACTAAGTTAAACGCGTGCTCCGAAACTCATCCGCACTTGGACTCTCCGCAGTTCAGGCAAGTCATGCAGCCGTCCATCATCACCACGGCGGCGGTGCTGCACTTGGCGCATAGCTGCGCCCCTTCAGGAAAGTCCGACTTGGCGAAAGCATCCGTCTGCCGAGTGCGTGCTTCATATTCGGCACGCTTCTCATCGACCAGCTTCTGTTGATGCTCGTCGAGTTGCGGCTTGCGCAGCAGACCAATCGTCTGCAGGTGCCGCTCGATGACGTAGCCGAGCTCGGCGATGATCGAGGGCATGAACTTTCCGCCCGCCTGCCAGTAACCACCGCGCGGATCGAATACCGCCTTCAGCTCATCAACCAGGAAGGTGACGTCGCCACCCTTGCGAAAGACGGCCGAGATGATGCGCGTGAGGGCAACGATCCACTGGAAGTGGTCAAGATTCTTCGAGTTGATGAAGATCTCGAACGGCCGGCGCTGCTCGTACTCCGTGTCTTCATTGAGCACGATGTCGTTGATGGTCA
>JAPTUI010000242.1:554-9728 GCA_028067895.1 Pseudomonadota bacterium
ATCGGAGATCGGTGTCTTGATCTTGTATGTCGAGCCGATCAGCACTTCCGGACGCTCGAGCTTCTCGTGCATCCGGATGACCTGCGCCATGTGCCCGTGCTTGTCGCGGACCGTAGTCGTCGTCGGCAATGGCGGCAGGGCTGCGGCCGGCGCCGGCTCGGGACTCGCGGCCTGTGCCACTGCAGCCTTTTCGGTCTGCGCCTCGTCGGGCTTTTGTACCTGGTACTTGACGATTTTGCGCTCGATCTTGATGGTCATGTTCGTCGTCCGAAATGCGCGGGTCCCTCGGCTCAATACTTGCCGAAATACCCTTCCTTGAGACTGTCGAAAAGGTTCGCCGCCGAGTGCATCTCGCCCTCGTACTCGATCTCTTCATCGCCACGCGCCTCGATGACCGTGCCGTCCTCGAGGGTAAATTTGTACACCGTGTTCTTCAGGTCCTGCTCCTTCACCAGCACACCCTGAAATGCTTCCGGATTGAAGCGGAACGTTGTGCAGCCCTTGAGCCCCTGTTCGTGGGCATACAGGTAGATGTCCTTGAACGTCTCGTACGGGAAGTCGGTCGGCACGTTCGCCGTCTTCGAGATCGAGGAGTCGACCCAGCGCTGCGCCGCGGCCTGGACATCGACATGCTGCTTCGGCGTGACGTCCTCGGAAGCGATGAAGTAGTCCGGCAACTTCTCGGCGTCCACGCTCGCTCCAGGCGCTGCGTTGGGGTTAACCAGTTCGCGATACGCCAGCAGCTCGAAGGAACAGACTCCAATCTTCTCTTTGGTCTTGCGTCCCGGACGGATCACATTGCGGAAGTAGTGATGCGCGAACGAGGGCTCGATACCGTTCGATGCGTTGTTGGCAAGCGACAGCGAGATCGTTCCGGTTGGAGCGATCGAAGTGTGATGCGTGTAGCGCGCACCGGTCTCGGCGAGTTGCTCGACGAGTTTTGGTGCGATCTGCGCGATACGCTGCATGTAGCGGCTGTATTTCGCGTGCAGAATGCGCCCCGGCACCTGGTCGCCGACCTTCAAGCCGTCGCGCACCATCTCGGGACGCTTGCGCAGCATCTCGCTGGTGATTGTGAACTGCTCGGTCATGATGGGCGCAGGACCCTTCTCGCGGGCAAGCTCAAGGGCCTCCTCCCAGCCGGCGAGCGCCATCTCTCGGGCCACATCCTCGGTAAACTTCACCGATTCGGCTGAACCATATTTGAGGCCGAGCAGCGTAAGGGCACTGCCGAGGCCGAGGAAGCCCATGCCATGGCGGCGCTTGCGCATGATTTCGCCGCGCTGCTGCTCGAGCGGCAGGCCATTGATCTCGACCACGTTGTCGAGCATGCGGGCGAAGATCTTGACGACCTCGCGATACTCATTCCAGTCAAATCGAGCGTGATCGGTGAACGGGTCGTGCACGAAGCGGGTGAGATTCACCGAACCCAGCAGGCAGCTGCCGTAAGGCGGCAGCGGCTGCTCGCCGCAGGGATTGGTGGCACGGATGTTCTCGCACCACCAGTTGTTATTCATCTCATTGACGCGGTCGATGAGGATGAAGCCCGGTTCAGCGAAATCGTACGTCGACGTCATGATGACGTCCCACATGCGCCGTGCCGGCAGCGTCTTGTAGATCTTGCAGGCAACCAGCCCGTGCTCGTTGACCACGTACTTGTCGTGCACCGGCCATTCGCGCCAGACGAACTTGCTGGAATCGGCGAGATCGGGCTGCTCCGACTCATACTCCTTGCGCGATAATGGGAACGCGAGCTTCCACTCACCGTTCTGGCGCACCGCCTGCATGAACTCGTCGGTGATCAGCAGCGAAAGGTTGAACTGACGCAGTCGCCCGTTCTCGCGCTTGGCCTTGATGAACTCCATCGCGTCCGGATGGCCGACGTCGAATGTGCCCATCTGCGCGCCGCGGCGACCGCCGGCGGACGAGACGGTGAAGCACATCTTGTCGAAGATGTCCATGAACGACAGCGGACCTGACGTGTAGGCGCCGGCGCCCGACACGTAGGCTCCGCGCGGGCGGAGCGTGGAGAATTCATCCGCGCGGGCGGAGCGTGGAGAATTCATATCCGATGCCGCAGCCGGCCTTCAGCGTCAGGCCCGCCTCGTGCACCTTGCCGAGGATGTTGTCCATCGAATCCTCGATGGTCCCCGAAACAGTGCAGTTGATGGTCGAGGTGGCCGGCTTGTGCTCGAGCGCACCGGCGTTGGACGTGACACGTCCGGCCGGAATGGCACCGCGGCGCAACGCCCAGAGGAACCGTTCGTTCCAATGGTCGCGCAGATCCTCCCGCTCGACATCCGCCAGCGCGCGTGCCACGCGCTTGTAGGTGTCGTCCATCGTTTTGTCGATGGCCGTGCCGTCTTTGGCGGTCAGACGGTACTTCTTGTCCCAGATGTCAATTGACGCCTCCTGGAACGGAATGGCGTCAATGTCCTTAGTTTCGATCTTCACGACGGTATTCATGTGTCCGCGGCGCCCCTAGTGTCTGCACACCGGATCACAGGGAATACGGGCGGCGCGGAAAGCGCGGGGCTGTGCGCACCGGACTCGCCGATACGCCGATCCACAGCCTGTATCCCCCTGAGCCTCCCCGAACGCGCGATCTCGCGTGCCGCCGAGAGCGGACACAAGATCTTGTGTCGGGGTAAAGAGCCTAATGACCACCTGCCTCTGCGTCAAGATTTCTAGTTCACGCTAGATGATTTATAAATGCTTTTTAAAACAATTGGTTATGGAAATTCCGCCTGTCGGAGCGGCAGGATTTTTTTCCGCTCGGGCGTTCCGCCTCTGCCCCATAACCCCTAGATATTGTATCCCCCGAAATTCCACAGCTTGTGCACAGCCTGTCCCCCGGCCGTCGGCCCCGCCCAACGCAGCCGTCGAGGCTTGAAAAAATCCAGCGCGGCCGCAGATCCGTCTCAACGAGATTCACGGTGCCACAACCTGACACCACTATCATTGGAGGTTGGATCATGACTGTTGTTCGCTATCAGCCCTGGACGCTCATCGACAGCCTGCAGCGCCAGCTGGATCAGGCGTTTTCGACGGGAACCGACGAGAGCGCCGCTGCGGCGGACGTTGCGTGGATCCCGCAGGTCGACATCTACGAGGAGAGCGACCGCTACGTCGTGGTCGCAGACGTTCCGGGTGTCGAACCGAAGGACATCCGCATCACCGCCGATAAGGGTCTGCTCACGATCCGCGGGGAGAAGCACTCGCGCGAAACGGCGCAGAGCAATGCCCGCCAGCGCCTTGAGCGGCGCAGCGGGACGTTCCTGCGCACGTTCACGCTGCCGGAGGGAGCCGACGTGGACCGGATCGCCGCGAAGCAGTCGCACGGCGTGCTTGAAGTGGTGATTCCGAAGCAGCCGCAGCTGCAGCCGCGCAACATCGAGGTCCACGCGGCCTGACTGCTCGACGCTGCGCCCCGGGGAGCCGTCGCGCTTCCCGGGGCGTAGAATCCGGCGCATGCCGCTGCGCGGCGTAGCGGTGGGTAGTGACACAGATGGCAGCGCAGATGAACATTTGCGTCCTCGGCGGAACCGGCTTCGTCGGCACCGCCATCATCAACCGTCTCAGCGAAGCCGGGCATTGGGTGCGCGTGCCGACGCGCCATCCGCACCTGCATCAGGAATTGCAGGTATTGCCCACGGTGCGGCTGATTCGCGCTGACGTACACGATCCGCGTGATCTTGACCGCCTGGTCGAGGGTATGGATGCGGTGATCAACCTCGTCGGCATCCTCAATGAGCACGGCCGCAACACGTTTCAACGTGCCCACGTGGAGCTTGCTGCGAAGCTCGTAGGCGCCTTGAGGGCGAGCCGCGTTCGTCGTGTGCTGCAGATGAGTTCGCTCGGCGCCGATGCGCGCGGCCCAAGCCGGTACCTGCGCAGCAAGGGGGAGGCCGAAGCGCTGGTACGCGGCGCGGGCGGACAGGTGGATTTCACGATCTTCCGACCGTCGGTGATCTTCGGACCGGGCGACTCGCTCACCAATCGCTTCGCCGGCCTGCTGCATCAGTCGCACGGCTGGCTGCCCCTCGCCCGCGCTCAGGCACGATTCGCACCCGTCTACGTCGGTGATGTCGCGGCAGCGTTCGTGTACGCGCTGCGCACGCGCGGCACGATCGGCCAAACCTACGAACTCGGCGGCCCGCAGATCATGACGCTCGAGGAGTTGGTGCGCACCACGGCGGCGGTCGCCGGGCTGCCCTGCCATGTCTTTGGCCTCCCCGATTCGCTCGCCCGCCTGCAAGGTCTGATCATGGGCCTACTGCCAGGCAAGCCCTTCACGCTCGACAACTTCCGCTCCCTCACACGCGACAGCGTCTGCACCGAGGACGGATTTGAACGCCTGGGGCTGCCGCGCCACGGTCTGCACGAACTGCTGCCGATTTATCTGGCTCCACCGCGTGCCGCCGCCGGATCGCTGGCGGCACAGAGCTGAGCCCGGCGAGGCGGCGTCCCTGACGCTGCTCACTCGACGATGAACGGCACGGGCCAGTCGGACCCCGCGCCGAGCGGACTGAAGCGCAGCGAGCGCTCGACGGCGGCCACCGTGGCCGGCAGAGTGAAGCGCACCTGATATTGCGGCTCGGTGCGGCTGCGCCAGCGTTCGAAGTACGCCCAGCGCACTCGCGGGGTCTGAGTGACGGATGTTGCGCTGAGCGCGTGCGCGAAGTGCGCGCCGTCGAGCGCCTTGAACACCGTGCCGACGCGGATGGGGTACCGGGTTGCGGGCCGGAATCGCTGACGGCCGGGCAACCGGCACGAGAGGCGCTGTGGATCGAGCCACCGCCACCGGCAATGCAGCGCCGGACGGATGTCGACCGGTGCGGTGGCGCGGCCCATGCGTCCGAGCGGCACCATCGGCCGATTGAACTGCAGGACGATTTCCTGGCCCGGCGGGACGTCGGTCGCGGCCGGCGTCACCGCCAGCCGCTTCAGGACGCCGGCGGCGTGACCCGGGGCGGCTGCAAACATCAACGCCGTCGCCAGCAGAGCCGACGCGTACGCGCGCCTTCGTGTAGTGCCGCACATCGCTGCTCCCTCCCTTGCTCCTCGGGCGCAGTGCCTCGCCGCCGTCCATGCTAGCGCAACACGGCCGCACATCGTCTGACGGCTCAGTCCAGGGCGCCGATCGCCTCCAGCCGCCGGGCACGAATCTTCTCGCCGATCGCCGGACCGGCCAGCCCCTGGCGTTCCTCGCTGCCGAGCACGACCGCGGCGGCCGCGGCGCGCGCGCGGCGCAGATAATCAGCCTGCGGATATGGCATTTCCTGCAGTCCGGCGCGGCCGCGCGCATCGGCCTCGCAGGCGCGCAGCAGATCTTCGAACCGCTCCGGGCGGCGCAGCGCGTCGGTCGCCTCGAGCAACTGCAGCACGGTGCTCGGGCGCAGCGCTTCGGCGCGGTGCACGTGCGCGTGATAACGGGCCGTCAGCACGGCGAGTTCGCGGTAGGCATTCGGGATGCGCAGCCGCGAGCACACCGCCTCGATGAGCGGCACACCGGCTTCCTCGTGACCATGATGGCTCGGCCAGCGCTCCGGCAGGGTGCGGGCCTTGCCCAGGTCGTGCATGAGCACCGCGAAGCGCGCGGGCTTCGAAAGTTCGGCATCCGCGGCCCAGCGCAGAGCGAGCATGACGTGCACCCCGGTATCGATCTCCGGATGCCACTGGGCGGGCTGTGGCACGCCGTAGAGCGCCGCCACTTCGGGAAAGATCACGCGCAGGGCCCCGCATTCGCGCAGCGTCTCGAAGAACACCTCCGGGCACGGCTCCCCGAGCGCCCGCTCGGTCTCCTGCCACACCCGCTCGGGCACCAGCGCGCCGAGTTCGCCGGATTCACTCATGCGACGCATCAGTGCGAGCGTCTCGGGCGCAACGTGAAAGCCGAGCGGCGCGTAGCGCGCCGCGAAGCGCGCCACACGCAGCACACGGACCGGATCCTCGACGAATGCGTCCGACACGTGGCGCAGCAGGCGCGCCTCGAGATCGCGCTGGCCACCGTACGGATCGATGATCTCGCCGGCGGCGCTCTCGGCCATGGCGTTGACCGTCAGATCACGCCGGCGCAGATCTTCCTGCAGCGTCACCTCTGGCGAGAACTCGGTCGTGAAGCCCCGATACCCCGGCGCGACCTTGCGCTCCAAGCGCGCCAAGGCGTATTCGTCGCGCGTCTCGGGATGCAGAAATACCGGAAACTCCCGTCCCACGGGCAGGTAGCCCTGATGCTCGAGATCCTCCGGCCGCGCCCCGACGACCACCCAATCGCGCTCGCGGACAGGCCGACCGAGCAACCGGTCCCGCACCGCACCGCCGACTAGGTAGACTTCCACCCACCCATGGTAACCGACTCGAGTGCCCGCCCGGTGCGCCCCACGCCCAAGCCGCCCTCCCCCGCGCGACGCACCCCAGCCGCAGCACGGCTTGCGGTCACCGCCCTGGTGCTCGCCGCGCTCGCCGGCTGCGCCAGCACGCGCTATCTGATGCAGGCCGCCGTCGGCGAATGGCATGTCATGCACGATCGGCGCTCGATCGTCGATGTCATCGACGAGCCCGACGCCCCGCTTGCGCTCGTGCGCGAGCTCGGGGCGGTGCGCTCGGCCCGCCGCTTCGCCTCGCAGCAGCTCGGCCTGCCGGACAACGACAGTTACCGCAGCTACGTGAACCTGCATCGCCGCTACGTGGTGTGGAACGTTGTGGCGGCACCGCGGTTTTCCGTCCAGCCGAAGCAGTGGTGTTTTCCGATCGCCGGCTGCGTCGCGTACCGAGGCTACTTTCACGAGCGCGCCGCCCAGTCATTCGCCGCTCACTTGAAACGTCGCGGTTACGACGTACTGGTCGAGGGCGTACCCGCCTACTCGACGCTCGGCCGGTTGCCCGATCCGGTCATGAGCACCATGATGCGCTACGGCAGCGACGAGCTCGCGGCCATGATCTTTCATGAACTCGCGCACCAGCTGCTGTACGTACCGAACGATTCGCGCTTCGATGAAGCGTTTGCGATGACGGTGGAAAACACGGGCCTGAAGCGCTGGCTGCGGTATCGCCACGAACCGCAGCGCATTGCGTTGTTCGAACATCTGGATGCGGCCGACCGCGACTTCGCCGCCCTGCTGCGCCGCGCGCGCAGCCGGCTCGCGCGCGTGTACGCCTCGGGCATGACGCATGCGCAGATGCTGCGGCGCAAGCAGGCGGTCTTCACGCAGCTCGCCGCGCAAATCCGCGCGCTCGAGCAGCGCCTGCAGGTGCGTGCCCCGCTGTACAGCCGTTGGATCCGCCAGGGCCTGAACAACGCCGACCTGGTCTCAGTCGGCACGTACTACGACTGTCTGCCGGGATTCGAGCGGCTGCTGCGTCGCGAGCACGGCAACCTGCCGCGCTTCTATGCCGCGGCGCGCCGCCTGGCGCGCGAACCGAAGGCGATCCGGGATCGGGCCCTCTGTCGGTCCTGAGACGGCTCCCGGGGCCGGCGGCTCAGAGCGAGGCGCGCAGATCCTGCAGCGCAAACCCCGGCAGCGGTGCGTCGCACTGGCGCGTCAGCGCCATGACCTTGAACGCCTCGCCCATTTCCCCCGGCAGCAGCAGACGGCGCGCCTCGCCCGCGCGGCGTGCGTGCTCGAGCGCATCGCCTGCCTCGGCGACCAGACGCTCGATTCCCGTGCCGAGCAGGAACGCCGCCTGGGTCGCAAATCCCGCCACATCGAGCCCGGCGGCGACGGCGCTTTCGGCGATCCGCGTGAAGTCGACCCACGCGGTCAGGTCCTGCACGCCGAGGTTCACGTACGGGTCATCGTGCACCCGGTGCTTGTAGTGACAGCGCAGCGTGCCTGCGACACGCTGCGGGTGGTAGTAGTGCGCGCGCGGCAGGCCGTAATCAAAGAGCAGCATCATGCCGCGCTGCAACGCATCCGCGGCACTTCCCACCCACGGCCCGGCCTGCAGACAGATCTCCGAGACGTATCCGTCGGTGAGCGGCGCCGGCAGTTCCGCGCTGAGCCGGGCCCATTCTTCAGTGAGCGCCGCATCCGCTGGCGCGGCGCGCTCGACCAGACGTGTGCCCTCGAGCGCAACACCGAGCTCGCGCGGCGCGCCGGCCTCCAGGACGAACCTGCGGCAGGGCAACGCATCGAGCACCTCATTGGCGAGAATCACGCCGTGCACGGGCCGCTCCGGCAGCCGATCGAGCCACACCACGCGCTCGGCGAGCGTCGCCGGCAACGCGCCGATGCACCGCTGCTGCCGCTGCGCCAGATCCGCACTGACCTCGAGGATCGCGTAGCGCTGCGGCAGACAGCCGCGGGCGGCCAGTTCGGTGAGCACCGCGGCGGCCATGCGCCCGGTACCGGCCCCGAATTCCAGGATCTCCCCGCCGTCGGCCAGCACCTCGGCGCACTGCGCGGCCACGCAGCGACTGAACAGGTCCGACATTTGCGGCGCCGTGACGAAATCCCCGCCGGCGCCGATCTTGATGCTGCCGGCGCTGTAGTAGCCAAGTCCCGGCGCGTACAGCGCGAGGGCCATGAAGCGCTCGAATGACAGCCAGCCGCCGCCGGCCCGCACCGCCGCGGCGATGTGTGCCGCGAGCGCCTCGGAATGCGCCGCTTCTTCCGCCGACAGCGGCGGGGTCATAATGGAGTCTGCCGTCCTCATCGATCGAGCCAAGGTTCATGACGCCATCTGACGACGCCCACGCGCCCAGTCCACTCAGCGGCCAGGCGGTTCTGGTCACCGGCGGCGCGCGCCGCCTCGGCGCACTCATCGCGCGCACGCTGCACGCCGCCGGTGCGCAGATCGTGCTGCACTATCGCAGCTCGGCGGAATCGGCCGGTGCGCTCGCCGCAGAATTGAATGGCGTGCGGGCCGACTCCGCGGCGCTCGTGTCCGGGGACCTGCTCGAACTGCACTCGCTCGAGCGGCTGGCCGCCGCGGCGGTGTCGGCCTTCGGTCGGCTCGACATCCTGGTGAACAACGCCTCGACGTTCTATCCGACCCCGATGGGACAGATTGATGAGCGGGTCTGGAGCGATCTGATCGGCACCAACTTGAAGGCGCCGCTGTTCCTTGCCCAGGCCACCCGCGCGGCATTGAGCGAGCGCGGCGGCCTGATCGTGAACCTCACGGACATCCACGGCATGCGTCCTCTGCGCCATCACCCGGTATACAGCG
>JAPTUI010000081.1 GCA_028067895.1 Pseudomonadota bacterium
ATCGCTCGATATAGGGCTCGAGTTGCATGGCGTAGTCGCTGAAGCATAGGTAATCGGGACATTCCTGTACGGCCTTCAGTAGGGGGCGCAGCTCGCCGCCGTGGTGAACGTCTCGCACGGCATGCCAGTAATGACTTATGACCCGATCGAACGGATCCCTCATGATGTAGATCAGGCGCGCATCGGGATTGAAGCGGAAGAGACGCTCTGGCACACCCCGGTATAGCGGCAGCTTGGTGTAATGGGTGCTGGACTCCCCGACATACTGATAGCGCGCATCCTGTTCGAATAGGCTCAGGTACCAGTCCTCGCCTTTCCGCAGGCTCAACTCCTCGACGAAATAACCGGGTTCCTTTTCCCTGCTCATTGCGATCTGCGGGTGGGTGTCGAGATATTCGTGCAACGAAGTCGTTCCGGACTTCATGGCGCCGATGATGAACAGGTTTGGCTTGCGGAGAGCTTCGCTCATGGGGCGACACTCTCGTGCACGTCGGCGGCGGATGTACCATGCGACTGCTCGAGCAAGTCGCGCCGGTTGACCTTCCCGTTCGGGCTCCGCGGCAGGCTTTCGCACAGGATCACTTCGGTGGGCACCATGTAGGATTCCAGAAATTTCGCGCTCCCGGCGCGAATCGAATGGACGGTCAGGTGGTTCGAGGGATCGACCACCACGTATGCACGCACGGCCTCGCCCAGGTGGGGGTCAGGCACACCGACGACCGCTGCTTCGCGGACGCCGGGAATCCGGTGCAGGGCGTTCTCGACCTCGACCGGACTGACTTTCTCGCCACGGGTCTTGATGATGTCATCGGTCCGTCCGACAAAGTACAGAAATCCTTCCTCATCGATGCGGAACAGATCGTGTGTGCAGAGCACGCGCTCGCCCGGCAGTTTGCCGGGTTTGAGCATCTGGGCGGTGAGGTCCGGCCGGTTCCAGTAGCCTGCCATGACGTGTGGACCGCGGACGTAGAGAATTCCAGTCGCCCCCGGGGAGACGGGTTGCCCGTCGGCGGAGAGGACGTAGGCTTCGGTCCCCGGAATGGGCTTGCCGACCGAGCCCGGCTTGGCATCGATCAGTTCAGGCTCCAGGTAGCTCACGCGCTTGCACTCGGTCAAGCCGTACATCTTGTAGATCAGCGCATTCGGGAAGATCTCGCGCAGTCCCGCCACGAATTCTTCCGGCAGGGCGGCGGCGGTATTGGTGACCCGCCCGACCGAGGGAAAAGAAAGGGGTGCGCGGCGGTGGGTCGCGAGCAGGGTGGCGAAGATGGTCGGGACGCCGGGGAAGACGCTGGCCTCCTCATCGCGCATGCGGCTCATTACCTGTCCAGGAAACGCAAATGAGCGCTCGAGCACTAGGCAGGCGCCGAGCGCAACGGTCATGAGCAATTGGTAGAGCCCATAATCGAACGACAGCGGCAGCACGCAGAGGATCCGCTCGTCCGCCGTGAGGCGTAGATACTCGATCAGGCTGCCGGTTGTGAAGAGCATCGATTGGTGCGTCTGCATGACGCCTTTGGGCGTGGCGGTGCTGCCCGAGGTGTATAGGATCGCAGCGAGGTCCAGGGGTATCGTCGGTGCGGGGGCGGCCGGCGCCGATGCGGTCGCGAGTGCCGATTCCAGAGGCTCGGCCTGCCGGCTTGCCGCACGCTGGCCCGCGCAGAGGACGGCAGGCGGCTGCTCGAGCCGGCCGATGGCATCGAGGAAGATCGGTTCCAGAGGCTGCTCGGTCACCACTGCTTGGGCGCTACAGTCCCTGAGGATGAACTCCAGCTTCTCCGCTCGGGTCTGCGGATTGATGAGCACGAATACCCCGCCCGCCAGGAGCGTGCCATAGATCGCGAACGCCGCGGTCCAGGAATTCTCCAGATAAATGGCGACACGATCGCCTCGTTGTACGCCGCGGGCGTGCAGGACGCCAGCCAGTCGTAGCGCGGCATCCAGCAGCCGCCCGAAGGTGTAAGGCTTTCCGTCGGCAATCAGGGCGACGCGGTCCCGCGTCGATCCCCGTGCGCCCCATTGCAATAGGTGATCATGCAGCAGGCGATGGGCCTTCATGGGCGATCCGGGTGGGTCCCCTCGTCCCGGGCGGGCGGGGCGGTAGCGTGACGCAAGTCGTTGAGCATACAGGATTTAAGCATATACTCACGCCTGAAATGGTGGAAGGACGTGGTTCGCATGACGTTGCGGGCGGAGTTGCGGAAGTTCATTTCGGAAAATTACTTGCTGACGGAAAATGATGCCACGCTGGGTGATTCCGATTCACTGACCGGGCGGGGAATCCTCGATTCGACTGGGGCGCTTGAGCTTGTCATGCATCTGGAGGAGCGCTACGGCATCACGGTTCAGGACGAGGAGCTTCATCCCGACTATCTGGATTCGATCGAGAAGATCGCGGCCTTCGTTGAGCGTAAGCGTGCCGGATCTGGCCCGCAGACCCGCTCTTCTTCCTGAGTGCGCTGACGGGAGGTAGTCCTGGTGTGCGGCATCGCGGGTGGTCTGCTCACGGATGGCGCGGCCGCGCTTCCGGATCTCGAGCGAATGATCACAACGCTCCGGCACCGCGGACCGGATGGGGTGGGCTATTACAGATCCGCCCCCTGTGCGCTGGCGCACGCACGCTTGAGCATCATCGATCTGCAAACCGGTGGGCAGCCGATGGCTAACGAGGACGGCAGCGTCTGGACGGTCTTCAACGGCGAGATCTTCAACTTCATCGAGCTGCGCACCGAGCTGCAGCGGCTGGGTCATCGATTCCGCACCCAGTCGGACACTGAAGTGATTGTCCACGCCTATGAGCAGTACGGCGATCGATTCGTCGAGCGACTCGCCGGCCAGTTCGCATTCGCCCTTTGGGACGACCGTCGGCAGCGCCTGCTGCTTGTCCGTGACCGCGTGGGAATACGGCCGCTGTTCTATGCGCAAAGCGGCGGGAGATTGCTGTTCGCCTCCGAGGTCAAGGCAATCCTGGCGGTCGCCCCCGAAACAGCAGTGCTCGATGAGCAAGGGTTGGCGCAGATCTTTACGTTCTGGGCTCCGGTAGGCCAGCGGACGGTCTTCAAGGGCATTCAGAGTCTACCGGCCGGCCACCTTCTCGTCGTGGAGCGAGGCCTGCGGAGACTGGAGCGGTACTGGGACTGGAGTTTCCCTGCAGGTGGCGGCAGAACGAACCTGTCTTTGGAGGAGGCGGCCGAATCGTTGCGCGCCCTGTTGCGCGAGGCGGTCCGCCAGCAATTGCGCGCAGACGTCCCAGTCGGCGCGTACCTCAGTGGGGGAGTGGATTCTGGCGGGATTGCGGCCCTGGCGCGCGAGCACGTCGGCGAGCTGCGGACCTTCTCGATTACATTCGAGGAGTCCGAGTTCGACGAGAGCACGTACCAGCGCCAGATGGCGGCACACCTCGGCGTCCAGCATTCGGCGTTTCGCTGCACTACGCAGGAGATCGGCGAGGCATTCCCGGATCTGATCCGACACACCGAAAGCCCGGTGCTGCGCACGGCGCCGGTGCCGTTGATGCTGCTGGCGGGACACGTGCACGAACAGGGATTCAAGGTGGTGCTGACCGGAGAGGGCGCAGACGAGGTGTTCGGCGGCTACGACTTGTTCAAAGAAGGCAAGATTCGCCGCTTTTGGGCCAAACGTACCGATTCGGCTTGGCGGCCTCTGCTGTTTTCCAGGCTCTATCCCTACCTAGCCCACTCTCCCGTGGCCAATCGGCATTTTACCCGTCTGTTCTTCGGTCAACGGCTCGAGGAGCTGGATCATCCCTTCTATGCGCATTTGACGCGCTGGGCCACGACGCGCGGCATCTTCAAGCTTCTCTCGCCGGACCTGCAATCACGCCTACTCAACGAGCCGACGGAGGAGGAGTTGCGCAAGCTTCTGCCGGAGCGGTTCAACACGTGGGGCGACCTGGCGCGGGACCAATACGTCGAGGTCAAGACTCTGCTCGAAGGTTATCTGCTCTCCTCGCAGGGTGATCGAGTGGCACTCGCGCACTCAGTTGAGGGCCGCCTGCCCTATCTGGATCATCGGGTGATCGAGTTCGCGAATACGCTGAGTTCCCGGTACAAGCTGCGGGGCCTACATGAAAAAGTGCTGCTGCGCCGGGCGCTCCAGGGGCTGGTGCCCGAGCCGATCCGCACTCGGGTGAAGCAGCCGTACCGCGCACCGGACAGCCGCAGCTTCTTCCGCGAAGGCAAGCCCTTGCCCTATGTGGCGGACCTCTTGAGCACGGCGAATCTGCGGCGCAATGGATATTTCCGTCCCGATGCGGTGAACCGGCTTGTGGAAAAGTGCCGCAGTGGCCGCGCTCTGGGGGCGGGCGACAACATGGCGTTCGTCGGGGTTCTCTCGACCCAGTTGCTGCATGAGCAGTTTCTCGGGGGGCGGGTGGCGCAGGCCTCGCCGATGCGTGCATGAGGCTCGATTGGAGCGTTCTGGACATCGATGTCCCGTCGGAGGTTGAGCGGATCTGCTCTTCGCTTCGCGAGTGTGTGGCCACTGTGCTGCACCGGCGAGGCGTCGTAGTCGCGATCTCCGGTGGGGTCGACAGTGCGGTTTGTGCGGCGCTCGCCGTGCGCGCCTTGGGGCCCGAGCGTGTCGTGGTACTGATGCTGCCGGAGCGCGAGTCCTCGCCCGAAAGCACCCCGCGTGCCCGATCCTTGGCGGCGCATCTGGGCGTGCAGCCTATCGAGCAGGACATTGCTCCGGCTCTGGATGCGATTGGCTGCTACCGCTGGCGTGACGGGGCAGTCCGGCGGGTACTGCCCGCCTTCCAAGCTGACTGGCGGATGAAGATCGCGGTCGCGGGCGGTCTCGAGGGGGGGATCAACCGATTCAATCTAGTGGCTCAATCGCCCGACGGGGCGCTGCATCAGGCGCGGCTCGGATTACGGGAATTTCTCCAAATCGTTGCCGCCACCAGCTTCAAGCAGCGGATCCGCAAGACCATTGAATACTTCCACGCCGACCGGCTCCATTACGCCGTCATTGGCACGCCGAACCGGCTGGAATACGATCAAGGCTTCTTCGTCAAGAACGGTGATGGCGCGGCAGACGTCAAGCCGATTGCCCACCTGTATAAGTCACAGGTCTATGCTATTGCGCAGCACCTGCAGCTGCCCACGGAGATTGCCAGAGCCGACCCCACGACGGATACCTACAGTCTCGCGCAGTCGCAGGACGAGTTCTACTTTGCACTGCCCTATCGGCAGATGGATCTGGCGCTGTGGGCGCTCAACCAGGGAATCGACGCTCGGTACCTGGCTGAGGCGCTCAATATGTCCGTCGTGAAAGCCGCCCACGTCTATGACGATATTCGAGCTAAACGTCGCACGACCCGGTACCTGCACGCCCGTCCGGTGCTCATCGGTTCCGTCCCGGAAATCGACGTGACATGAACATGACTGTGAAGCAAAAACTAAAGGACCGACTCGGACGCGCAGCGGAGATGGCAGGACTTCTACGGCGTGATTTGCGCTCGAAGATGGTGGTGGTAACGTTCCACCGCGTAAACGACTGGATGGAACAAGATGGAATTACATGCGGCTCCGCCAAGTTCGAGGCCTTTTGCAATTTTTTTCGCACTCACTTCCAGATCGTGAGGCTCTCAGAGCAGGTGGCAGGATGCCGCGCGGGTCGGTTCATGGGAGGGACCCTTTCGATCACTTTCGATGACGGGTATCGCGACAATTTCGAAGTGGCCGCACCCATTCTGCGCAGGCTGGGTCTTCCGGCGGCATTCTTCGTCACAACGGGATTTCTCGGCACGGACTATATCCCCCCCTGGGATCGGCACCTCGCCCGCCAGCCCGGATGGATGAGCTGGGATCAGGTTCGTGCCCTGCGTGATCAGGACTTCGAGATCGGCGCTCATACCGACTTGCACGTCAATCTGGCCGCCATGGAGCCCAGCGCAATCCGCACGGAACTCACGCGATGTCGAACAAAATTCAAACAGGAACTTGGGGAGTTACCGGCTCTGTTTGCCTATCCCTTCGGCGGACAGGAAAACATATCAACTTGCTCCATTGAATTGGTGCGTGAAGTGGGATTTCAATGCTGTCTCGGGGCCTTCGGGGGTGTGAATCGATCCGGAGCAGATCCTTTTCACCTCAATCGAATCAGCATAGGTGGGTGGTATGCAACACCTCATCAATTTGCATTGGAGGTTTTGCTGCGCCGTGCGTGACGGTTCGATTCGCATTGGGCGCGAAATCCGCCGAGTGTTGTCTCACGGCGGGGCCGGCTGATGATCGGTGGCTGGACGCCAACGCCAGGATCGGTGCCGGATATATCTGGCAGAGTGTCTGGACTTCAATCACGTCGCGTACTTATTGTAAAAGTTTGATGAGCGTATCAACGAGATAATCAGGTTGAATGTCCATTCTACGAGAGTGTGCTGTCGCGTACCCGCTTAGCCTCTCATACTCTTCCGCGTTCTCCCATAGCTTCTTAATTGCGGCGCTCCACTCTTCTGCAGAGGCGGAGGGTGGCAGAAGCACTCCTCCGGGACCGACGGACTCGGGCAGTCCGCCGACCTGACTGGCGATCACCGGGATTGCACTGACCTGTGCTTCGGTGGCGACTCGGCCCCAGGTTTCCTCCAACTGACTCGGCATGATGACGAATTTCGTCTGCGCATAGATTCTGCGCATATCGGAGGTTGGGGGGAGCCAGGTGACGTTGCGGCAGGCAGACAGCGTGCGCTGGTATTTCGACTTAATTTCTTTACTTAGCGGCCAGCTCTCGATGAACAAAAATGGAATCTCGGGCAGGCGCGCCGCGGCTGAGACCGCAATATCACCGCCCTTCACGGGGTGAGGATTGACGAATATAACGTGCGAGCGATCCGTATTTGTCCGATAGGATTCGGGTATCACGATGGGGGGGACGACGGCCGCGTCGAGGCCGAATTCATCAGCGAGAAATTTACGGGTAAAGCGTGAATTCGCCACAAATTTCACGCGCGCGCCGTGAGGGAACTCGATGGTGCTTCCCTTAAGTCCGGCGTCCCTGACGTAAGCGAGGGTGGGGAGGCCCGTAGAGGCGGCAGCAGTCGCGAGGGGTAGCGACTGGGTGCCCAGCATGGTCACGATGATGCCGTCCGGCTTGAATCGGGCAATGATCTCGGCTAGGTGCTCAGTGAGGTTCCATCCGCGGAAAACGGGATAGCCGAGGCCCTTGTCGCTGGAGTATTGCGATCCGGACAGCCGCCGGTGTAAACGGCTGCGCAGGCCAAAAAATCCATTTGCGCGAAGTTGCGCCAGCACCGCTACCTCATGGTGTCGGTTGATCATTTGCTGGCACATGACATGAGTGGAGAGTTCCGCGCCGCCAACAATCTGCGGAAGGTAGGCATGCGATGTGGCGAGAAGAATCCGCATTTTCCGATGCTCCGTGCGTCAATGCAGCGTCCGCGGCAGTCCGAAGGCGTTTGGGTCCGGATTGAATTCATGAAAGCGACGTAATCGGGTGCGCGTCCGCGGACGGAATGACGTGAGGCGATCGTCCGCCTGACTTCGCGAGCGTCGACCTCGCCGGGCGGTCGCGACGCGGTGCCGACAAGTGAACGGGGTGCGGTGAGTCGAGACGGTGCAGGCGCACTGAATTGCGGTGCGGTGACTGTCGAGGTGGCGCGTCATCGATGCTGTTCCGCGCGGCGTCCGTTTCCTGAGATCACCTGTTACGTCTCGGCACCCGATGGGGCAATTTTGGGGGCCATGGCCGCAATCGCCTGCTTGATCGACTCGCCGCTCGGTTTATACATAAACGATTGTGTGGCGAAGTGCAATGCGGTCCAGCGATTCTTGTCGCGGGCGGCCTCCGCGGCCCAAGCGGCGACCTGTGCCGCTCTGCGCCGTGCGGTCCTGCGTTCGACGGCCGATAGAGGCCATGGCGCCGGCGAGCAGCGGAAAATGGCGCATGTGCAGCTGAACATGCGAAGGGAGTCGCCGGTCGTGTTGGCCGAGTGAAGATAGCGGTGCAGCAGCGGCCGCTTGAGAAATGCGATGCCCGAAACGCGCGCGAGACGGAGCGAAAAATACCAATCGAGGGAGACGCGGAAATCAAGGATCCCGTCGGCATACGGTCCGGCGCCCTCATAGGCGCGTTTCCGGTAGACGGTGCACTGCGGGTACATGACATGGCCGCCGAGAACCATTTCCAGGAACCCGCCTTTGGAAAAGATATAGAGGTCGTCCTCCCGCGTGGCCTGAGACAGATTGACCCACGTGGCGACATCGGACTTACGGATTTGCCGGCCGTCCGGGTAGATGTCGATCATGTCGCTGTATAGGGCATCGACCTGCGGGTGAGTTGTGAGCGTGGACATCATGTCGCTCAAGTAACTTGGCGCCCACCAGTCATCACAGTCGCATTGGGCGATCACATCCGTGCTGGCGTGGGCCACGGCAACATCCCGAGCCTGCTCGGCTCCGCGGTTCGGCGTGGACACGACGCGGCCGATGAGCCGGCCCTCGGCAATGAGGCGTTCGGCGAGAGCGCCAGAGCCGTCCGTCGAGCCGTCATCGACGATCACGAGCTCGAAGTCGCGAAATGTCTGGGCGGCGAGGGAGGAGAAGGCGCGAGGAAGGAATGTGGCGCCATTGTAGACCGGCATGCACACACTTATGACTGGTTTCATAACGGACGGCGCCTCGTGTCGAGGATCGTGGAGTTTCGCAGAAGGCGCGTCAGCGTATCGGTCTGCGCCGGTCTGTGTGCGGTGCTCATGGGAGTGGAGAGGCGGAATGACAGCCGCGTGGCCGCCGCGAGCCCATCGGGGCTCACCTCCTGAGTGCTGTCGCGGCGTGCGCGCAGTTCGGCGATGCGCGCTGCGTTGAGGTCGAAACCTACCGTGTCGAATTGCTTGGCTAACTCGACGGCGAGCGGTGGTCCGCCGCGGCCCAGGCCGATGCCGCCGAGGCGGCATTTTCCCAGCTTTGGCACCCGATGATCTCTCGTATGGCAGTGGTCGCTTCGAGGGGTGACCAGTAGCGGACCAATTACCATGAAGAACCCGTCCGATGCGGGAAGGGTGTGGTTCGGAACATGACGAAAAATTTTACACTGACCCGTTCTGCAGGCCGTGGGCGCAGGCGGCGCGAACCTGATGCGGTGGCGACGAAACGACCGCCGCATCCCGTGCCCGGTCCCATCGCCAATCCATTCCCGCATCTGTGAATCTCCGCACGGCGTGGCGCCGGATTTATTTTACATTTCTCGCTAGACTCTTGGGCCGTCGAGCCGGACGGCGCTTCGGCCCTTTTGTGCCGGCGCTCTTGTGCGCGCCGGCTTCATCCAGGAATCGACGAGTAGGGGACGCCTTGCGCATCCGCCTTTTTGGACATTATGTGTACCTCGCCATCGCGCTGCTGTTCGCGGCGGATGCGGTCATGTTCTTCGCCGCGGTCTACGGGGCGGTGCTGGTGCGTTTTCACGGCTCCTTGGGGCACATTCCCGTTGCGCCCGATCTGATCGGCGCGCTCTGGCCGCGGGCGCTGCTGTTCAGCCTCGTCATGCTGCTGTGCCTGCTGTCCTTTGGGCTGTACAGCGCCCGGCAGCGGGCGCGCCTGTTCGGCCTCGCCCTGCGCCTGATTCTGGCGGTGCTGATGGGCTTCGCGGCCACCTCGGCGCTGTTCTATCTCTTTCCCAACCTCTGGATCGGCCGTGG
>JAPTUI010000066.1 GCA_028067895.1 Pseudomonadota bacterium
CCGATTCATGACATGGACGATGTGATCCCGAAGCTGCACGCCCTGCGCCGGCTCGGTGTCAGTTTCGCGATTGACGATTTCGGCATCGGCTATTCATCACTGTCCTACCTGCGCCAGCTGCCGATCAGCATCTTGAAAATAGACCGCAGCTTCGTCACCGGCATGTCCCATCCGGGCGGGGAGACGCTCGTGCACACGATCGTGCAAATGGCGCGCAGCCTGGCTTTGGAGGTGATCGCCGAGGGCGTCGAGACGCAGGCGCAGTGGGACACGCTCGCGCGCCACGGCTGCGACCAATACCAGGGCTACCTGTTCGGGCGGCCGGTGCCTATCGAGGCGTTTGACC
Source organism: Pseudomonadota bacterium (assembly GCA_028067895.1). Classification (GTDB taxonomy): domain Bacteria; phylum Pseudomonadota; class Gammaproteobacteria; order Steroidobacterales; family Steroidobacteraceae; genus 13-2-20CM-66-19. The sequence goes on from JAPTUI010000066.1 coordinate 347, forward strand.
GGGACATGAGCGCGATCACCGCCGCCTGAGCGGCGCGATGTGACGCGCGTCACGGAGCCGCAGCCCGGTGTTACCCCGCGCTGAGGTCTGAGATCGCGATCTGGTCGATACCTTTCGCAGAGAAGCCTCCGTTACGCTGCCGTCCATGTTGCAGGAAGTACCGACGTCCGTGCCCGAATGTGACCCCTCGGCGGGGGCCTTCTATGCCTATGTCGGCTGGGCACGCAGCCTTCTCGGGCAGCTGCAGGGGATCTGCGTGCTCGATGGCGTGCTCGGCGTCCTGGAGTCCTGGGGTGAGCTGCAGGCAGCGCCGTGCGCCGCACGGATGCGCGATCTGGGGTGGCTGACGGGCGGTCCGCGCGAGCCCGTTCGCGAGGTCCGCGCGGGTGTGCAGCAGGTGCTGCTGCCGCTGGCCTCGGCCGATGGGGAGCTGCTGGGCGCGTTGGCGCTGTCGTGCACCTGCGCGCACCCTGAGGCGCCCGATCCCGTCGCCGCGCTGCAGCCGCTTCTGGGGTGCCTGAGCCGTCAGCTCGAGGAGGACCAGGCGCGCAAGACGGCGATTCCGCGGCTCACCGAGCGTACTGCGGATCTGCAGTGGCTGCTCGAGTTGCCCGGTCCGGCGCAGCAGACGTCCGGGGGCCGCTCGTCTTTGCACGCACTGCTCAGCGCGGCCACCACCCGCATGCGCAGCGCCCTCGGCGTTCTGTACCTGCCTGATAACCATCTTTGCCTGCTGCAGTCCGGCGCGGCGATCCCGGACGAGGAGTGTGCGGAGCTGTGGCAGCGCTCCCGCGTGCAGATGAGCGCCTGGGTGCGACAGAAGCGCCGGCCGCTGGTACTGAACGGTCGCGGCGGCAGCGCTGCGCCGCGCTGCAAGATCCTGCTCGCACCGATCGCTGCGGATTGCGGTCCGGTGCTCGGCGTGCTGGCCTTTTTCCGTCCGTCCGGTGCGACGGACTTCCGCCAGCGTCATCTGCTGCTTGCCGGGCACCTTGGCCGGCTGGCGGCCGGCATCGTCGATTCGCAATTCGACAGTATCACCGGACTGTATACGCGCGAAGGCCTCGAGCAGGTCTACTCGCGCGTCCTCGGGGGGGGCGACGAAGGCTGCCACAGCGTGCTGTACCTCGATGTCGATCAGATGCATGTGGTCAACGAGCTGTACGGCTTCGAAATCGGCAACGAACTGCTGGTGCGTGTCGCAGATCTGCTCGCGCCCCCGCAACTACCGGACAATGCGCTCGCCGCGCGCATTGCCGCCGACCGCTTCGCGGTACTGCTGCCCGATACCGATGCTCCCGTGGCGGCGGTGCTCGCGCAGCAGTTGCAGGAGCGGATCTGTCGCCTCGCCATTGGACCGGTGGACAACCCCATCGACGTGTCCGTCAGTGGTGGCGTGGCGGCGCTGTTGATGCTGCCGCAGGGATTGGCACGGGCCCTGGCGGCCGCGGAACTGGCCTGCAAGACGGCCAAGAAGCGAGGCCGCAATCGCCTCAAGGTCGATAGCTGCGATGACGGAACCATGCTGCGTCGGCACGTCGATGCAGTAACGGTCGGACAACTGCGGGCAGCACTGAAATCCGATCAGCTGATGCTCTATGCACAGCGTATCGAACCGCTGCGCAACCGGAGCTTGCCGGGCGGGTACGAGGTCCTGGTGCGCCTCAACGATCCGACCGAGGGCGTCGTGCTGCCCGGGAGTCTCGTTGCCGTCGCGGAGCGCTACCAGATGCTGCCGGCGATCGACCGCTGGGTGGTCCGCAAGACGCTGCAGACGCTCGCCGCGCACCGTGCGGCGCTCGAGGAGAGTGGTGTCGGCATTTCGATCAATCTCTCCGGACAGTCGATCGGCGATGAGGCGTTCGCGCGTCAGCTCGGTGAGGAGCTGCGCGCTGCGCAATTGCCGCCCGGCATCATTACCTTCGAGATCACCGAGCAGGCCGCGGTGAGCAGCCTGGCACGGGCCGAGGAAATCATCCGCAGGCTCTCGCAGTGGAACTGCCGGTTCGCCCTCGATGATTTCGGCACCGGCGCGAACTCACTCACCTATCTCAACGCCCTGCCGATCGCCCGGGTGAAGATCGACGGCTCGTTCGTGCGGGACATCCTGAGCAATCCGCGATCCCAGGCGACGGTGCGCGGCATCGTCGAACTGGCGCGGGGATTCTCCATCGACACGGTGGCGGAGTTCGTCGAGAACCGCGCGATTGCCGAGCGGGTCGGGGAACTCGGCGTCGATTACGCGCAGGGCTACGCCTTCGGTCGGCCCGAGCCGCTCGAAGAGGTGCTCGAGAGACTGAAGGAGGAGGAGGACTCGCAGCGCCTGTTGCTCGAGGTTTAGAGCCGCCGAGCGCACGATTCGCCGGTCCGATCGGGTATGCTGCGCACCTATGAAGCAGCGTGCGCGGGAGAGCAGCCGCGGCAAAGCGGCGAAGATGACCGACATCGCCCGCCTCGCGGGAGTGCACGTGTCGACGGTTTCGCGGGCGCTCGCGGGCAGCCCGCTGGTCGAGGCCGGCAAACGCAAGCGCATCGAGCAGCTCGCCCTGGAGCACGGCTACGTCGTCAATCCGGTGGCCCGCAGTCTGCGGCTGAAGCGTACGCAGATGGTTTCGGTGATGATTCCGCTGCAGCACGAGGCGGGCCAGCCGCTCACCGATCCGTTCTTCGTCGCCATGCTCGGTCATCTGGCCGAGGCGGTCACGCAGCGCGGCTACGGACTGCATCTGCAAAAGGCGGTGCGCCCGACGCATGAATGGCTGGGCGATGCGATCGCTTCGGGCCGCAGTGACGGCATTGTGGTGATCGGTCAGAGCACCGAGCACGAGACGCTGCAGCGCGCCGCAGACACCTATCTGCCGCTGGTGGTCTGGGGAGCGCAGCTGCCGGGCCAGAAATACTGCTCGGTGGGCTCGGATAATCCCGGCGGTGCCCGCGCTGCGGTGCGCCATCTGCTGCAGTCCGGCCGGCGGCGGATCGTCTTCCTCGGTGATCCGACCGGACCGGAGCTGCGTCAGCGGTACGAGGGCTATGAGCGCGCCCTCGAGGGCGCGCCGCGCGGTACTGCGCCGGCGCGCCTGGTGCCTGCACATCTGACGCCGGATGCGGCGTATCAGGCGGTGCGCGATTGCCTGCAGGCCGGGGAATCCTTCGATGCGTTGTTTGCAGCTACCGACGTGATTGCGATCAGTGCCATGCGCGCGCTCGTGAACGAGGGCCGTTCGGTGCCTCAGGATGTCGCGGTAGTCGGCTTCGATGACATTGCGATCGCGGCGCATACGACGCCCAGTCTGACCACGGTGCGTCAGGACGTCGAATTCGGAGCGCGCACACTCATCGATTTGCTGTTCCGTCGCATTGAGGGAGAAGAGACCGAATCGGTGACCTTGCCGGTCGAACTGATGATCAGGGAGTCGGCGCCGGGGTGAGCGTGGCTGGCGCTTCCGGCGCGTATTCGAGCTGCTCCATGGCACGCAACCGTCGCCGTGAGGCGCCGCTCAGCGCATTGACTGCCAGACCGAGCGCGAGCAGCAGCGCGAATCCCGTGGCGAGCACGAATCCATAGCGCGGACTACGGTAGGCATCGCTGACCGCGCCCATGGCGAAGGGGGCGAGCGCCGCGGCAAGCGCCGTAAAGGCCAGCAGCAGCCCCGAGACCCGGCCGTGCTCGGCTTTGGGGAATCCGCTGATGCCCTTGGAGTTGATGGTCGGGTAGATCACCGACATGAACAGACCGGAGAGCGGTAGCAGGATCAGCCCGAGCCGCGAGCCGCCGGCGAGACTGCTGGCGAAACAGGCGAAGATGGCGATGCTGAGGACGGCGAGGGCCGTGGTCCAGGAACAGCGCGCCAGCAGCCACGCCCCGAGCAGCCGGCCGGCGGCCCGCAGGACGAAGAATGCCGTCAGTGCGTAGGGTACGAATGCGATGAGCGCGCCGTGATAGAAGCCGAGATATGTGGGCATCCACACGTAGATGGCGACCTCGACCGACACGTAGAGCGAGATGAGGCAGGAGAAACTGAGCGCATACGGATCACGCAGCAGTGCGAGGGTCGGCAGCAGACCTGCCGGCGGGCGTTCGCTGCGCCGCTCTGAGGGATATTCGGCCAGCAGCGCGAGCACGACGAGTAGGGCGCACACGCCGGCGGCGACCACGTACAGCCACTTCCATGAGAGCCGCTCGGCGAGCAGCAGCGCCACGATGGCCGGACCGATGATCGAGCCGATGCCGAAGAATCCCTCGAGCAGGTTCATCAGGCCGGTGTGCTGCGCCGTCGAGCGCGAAACGTCTCCGACGAGCGCGAGCGCGCCGGTCTTGAAGATGCTGACGCCGAGTCCCTCGAGCGCCAGCAGCGCGACGAACTGCCCGAAGCTGCTGCCGAGGGCGAACAGCGCCGAGGCCACCCCGTACAGCGCCAGCCCGATGATGATGGTCGGCTTGCGCCCGAGGCGGTCGGCGAGAAACCCGAGCAGTACCGCGCCGGCTGCCATTGCGGCCATGGGCGCATATTGAAAGGCCGAGGCGGCCTTCATGCTCAGGTGAAACTCGGCGATGATCTTCGGGATGACGCTGCCGACGGCATCGGAGGTCATGGCGAACATCAGAAACATCAGACAGGTGAGCGCGCGGATGATGGCGAAATTGCGCGCTGTAGCCGGCGACTGCCCGGTCATGTTCCCCCCTTTACATTCTGCTACAATCGATTGCATTATAGCCATGACTGGCCTCGCCGTAAACCGACCGCGCTTACCCCATGAAGAATCAGGTTCAGCTCATCACCTACGTGGATCGTCTCGGTGGCGGTACGCTGCGCGAGCTCGAAGGGCTGCTCGCCGGGCCGCTCTCAGGGCTGTTCGGCACGGTGCACCTGCTGCCTTTTTTTGACCCGATCGACGGTGCTGATGCCGGCTTCGACCCGATCGATCATACCCGCGTCGATGCGCGCCTCGGCACGTGGGAGGATGTGGCCCGTCTCGGGCGACACGTCGATCTCATGGCCGACGTGATCGTCAATCACATGTCGTGCGACTCGCCGCAGTTCAAGGATTTTTCGCAGCGCGGACACGCGTCGGCCTACGACGGGCTGTTTCTGACGCTCGAGGCGGTGTTCCCCGATGGGGCGCATGAGCATGAACTCACGGCAATCTACCGGCCGCGGCCCGGACTGCCGCTGACGCCGGTGACGCTCGAGAATGGGGAGAAGCGGATCCTCTGGACGACCTTCACCCCGCAGCAGCTCGATATCGACGTGCGTCACCGTCAGGGACGAGCTTACCTCGAGAGCATCCTGAAGACCTTCAGCGAGCACGGCATCAGCGCCATTCGGCTCGATGCCGTCGGGTACGCGATCAAGCGCGCCGGGACGAGCTGCTTCATGCTGCCGGAGACGTTCGAGTTCATCGGCGAACTGACCACGCTTGCGCGCTCGCTCGACATGGAGGTCCTCGTCGAGGTGCACTCGCATTACCTGCGCCAGATCGACATCGCGGCGCGGGTGGATTGGGTGTACGACTTCGCGCTGCCGCCGCTCGTCCTGCACGCGCTGTTCAATGCAACGGCGGGCTACCTGAAGCACTGGATCGAGATCCGTCCGCGCAACGCCTTGACGGTGCTCGACACTCACGATGGGATCGGCGTGATCGATGTCGGGCCCGAGGCCGGCACCGGCCGGGACGGATTGCTGCCCGCGGCCGAGATCGATCGGTTGGTCGAAACCATCCATGAGCGCAGCGGCGGACAGAGTCGCCGCGCGACCGGCGCGGCCGCGTCCAACCTCGATCTGTACCAGGTGAATTGCACCTTCTACGACGCGCTCGGCCGCATCGATCGGGATTACCTGCTGGCGCGCGCCGTGCAATTCTTTCTGCCCGGGATTCCCCAGGTGTATTACGTCGGCCTGCTCGGCGGCGGCAACGACATGGCACTGCTTGAGCGTTCCGGCGTGGGGCGCGACATCAACCGCGGTCGCTACCGCCTGCACGAGGTACTCCGGGAGCTCGCGCGGCCCGTTTGCACAGATCTGCTGCGCTTGATCCGCTTGCGTAACACACACCCGGCGTTCGGTGGTGCGCTACGGGTCGGGTGCACGGCGCCCAACGTTCTGGCACTGCGCTGGGAGGCGGGCTCCGCCCACGCTGAACTGATCGCGGACTTCGCCGCGCGCCGCTGGACGGTCCGTCACGGGGAAGGCGCAGCCTCGCAGTCCCTCGAGTTCGCGAGCTGCCCGGCGCTCTGGTCGGACGCACCGCGGAACATCGAGTGGCAGGGCTGAAGCCCGCGCACGGCCGCGTTATGCTGTGCATGGCGTTCCTCGGGGCGCAGCGCGGTCAATCGGGGGGAATGACGTGAACAGGCGAGCACTGTACGGAGCCATCGAGGCGGGCGGGACGAAGTTCGTCTGCGCGGCGGGCTACGGGCCGACGGACATTGCGCCGCAGATGCGCACCGTCATTGCGACGACGACGCCCGCCGAAACCCTCGCGGCGGTAGTTGCATTCTTCGAGCAGGTGCGCGCGAACGCCGGCGCATTCAGCGCATTTGGCGTCGGTGCCTTCGGGCCGGTGGACATCGAGCCTCGCTCGGACACCTGGGGCTCGATCCTGAACACGCCGAAGCCGGGCTGGGCCGGCACCTCTCTGGTGGCGCCGCTCGAGGTATTCGGATGCCCGGTTGCGCTCGACACCGACGTCAACGCCGCAGCGCTCGCCGAGGCGCGTCTGGGTGCCGGACAGGATGCGAACTCGCTCACCTACGTCACGGTCGGCACCGGGATCGGCGGCGGTGTGATCGATCAGGGCCGCTCGATACGCGGCATGCTGCATCCGGAACTCGGGCACATCCGGGTGCATCGCGATCCGCGGGATGCGCAGTTTCGCGGCGTCTGTCCGTTTCACGGCGACTGTCTGGAGGGGCTGGCGAGCGGTCCGGCGATCGTGGCGCGCTGGGGGGCGCCGATGAGTGCGCTGCCGATCGGACACGCCGGACCTGACATCATCGGCGGATATCTCGGGCAGCTCGCCGCCACGATCGCGCTCATGTACGCGAGCGAGCGCATCGTGTTCGGCGGTGGCGTCATGAGCGGAGCCGATCTGCTGCCGCGCATCCGTGCGGTCGCCGCCGAGCAGCTCGGCGGCTATCTGCCGATCGAGGCGCGGGCGGGCGGATTCGAGCGCCTGATCGTGGCTCCGGCGCTCGCCGGCCAGGCCGGAATCACCGGCGCTCTGTTGCTCGCCATGGGTTGAATCGGCGTTGCCGGGGCGCAACTGCAATCGTCTGCGTCCCAGATTGCAAACGTTTGTATCTTGTGGTCTACTTTTGCCGCGCCCGCGTATCACGACGCGGTGCAGCAGGCGTCAAAGCGTCCATAGGGGGGTCACGTGAAACATCTGAAGTCGCAACAGCAATCTCATTGCACCCGGGCGCCGGCCGCCGCGGTGCGCACCGTGCGGTTCATGAGCGTCGCCGCCGCCGTCTCGGTGGCACTCGGCACAGCACAAATTGTCGCGGCCGCGCCGGCGCGACCGGTGGCAGGTTCGTCGTCCGCACAGACCGCCAACGGCAGCTCGGGCGGTGCATCCACGCTGATCGCCCCGCCCAGCAATATGCTGCAGCAGGTCGTCGTCACCGCTTCGGTTCAGTCGCGCAGCAACCTGGATACCTCCGAGCAGGTCACTACGATTCCGAGCAAGCTGATTGTGGCCATGGCGCCGCAGTCGATCGCCGAGATGCTGCGCCTGATTCCCGGGGTGTCCGTCCAGGATCAGGCTGGCAGTGGCGGCAATGCGAATTTCACCGTGCGCGGCCTGCCGGTGACCACCGGTGGTGCGCCGTTCGTGCAGATCCAGGAAGATGGGCTGCCGCAGGTCCTCTTCGGCGACATGAACTTCGGCAACAACGATTACTGGACGCGCTTCGACGTCTCGGAGCGGATGCAGGCGACCGTGGGCGGCAGCGCCGCGACGCTCGCCGCCGGGGCGCCCGGGGCGGTCATCAACTTCATCAGTGCGACCGGCCGGCGCAAGAGCGGCGAGTTCACTTTGTCGCAGGGTCTGGGGTTCGGACAGACCAAAGCGACGTTCGCGGTCGGCGGCCCGATCAACAGGACCTGGCGCTACCACCTCGATGGCTTCTATGTGCATGGCACCGGGCTGCGCGATCAGGGGTTCATCGGCGTCAACGGCTACCAGCTCAAGGGCAACATCACGCACGACCTCGCCGCGCACAAGGGTTTCATCCGTGTGTATGCGAAGTTGCTCAACGATCGAGAGGAGTACAACGCGGGCGGACCGGTGAACGCCGTTGGCAGCGGCAACACGCTCTCGAGCATCTCCGTCTACCCGGGCTTTGACGTGCGCACTGGCACCACCGTGGGGATTTACAACCAGTCGATCACCTATCTAAGCAACCTCTCCGGGCAGTTCGCGCAGACGCCCAACGACGGTATCCACCCGCGTGTCGACTCGCTCGGCGCTGAGCTGTATTTCCTGCCGGGAGGAAACCTCTCGGTCGATGACAAGTTTCGCGTCAGCTGGATCAATGGCACCTTCGCCGCGCAGTTCTTCGGTCTCGGCAATACCGCCTCGATCATCGGCAGCACGGTCAATGGACAGACGGTCGGTCAGGTCGTCTACGCCGCCGGGCCGAACGCGGGTCAGGCGTACTCCGGGCTGGTGAATAACAACGCCCAGATCTACACCAACATGCACAATATGGGCAACGTGGTGAATGATCTGTCGGTGCAGGACCACTGGCGAACCCCATACGGCAAGCTGCATGCTGGCGGCGGCCTGTTCTATATGTCGCAGACCATCGATCAGAGCTGGCATCCGAACGCGCAGCTGCAAGCCGTGAGCGGCAGCAATCCGCAGAACCTGGATCTGATCAGCACCGCCGGTCAATTGCTCAGCAATAATGGAGTGACCGGATACAATACCAACTGGGGTGCGAGCGTGGATCGGCTGTACAACATGAACGTCACCGATACGGCTCCGTACCTCGACCTGACCTGGAGCATCGATCGGCTGCAGCTGCAGGGCAGCGTCCGGCAGGACGACTACCGGGTAAGCGGCTGGGCCGAGAGCGCCAGTGCCGCAACCACCCACGTGGGCTATCTCAGCGGCGGGATGCTGAGCGCCACGGGCGGCCTCGGGACCCCGCTGGTGTCTTACTCGACGATCGATCCGAGCACCTACGAGCCGCTCGACTACGGCATCAGCTACCGCTCCTGGTCGATCGGCGCGCTGTACATGCTCAACGACAGCACCAGCGTATACATCCGCGCCAGCCGCCGCGGTAAGCCGAACACCGATCGCAA
>JAPTUI010000646.1 GCA_028067895.1 Pseudomonadota bacterium
GGGGGTCGCGGGTTCGAGTCCCGTCCGCTCCGCCAATTCTTCTAGATGATACCGGGCCCTTACGGTCCGGTTTTGCCGTGCTCCCGGATGACGCGACGGGTCCCTGCGCGACCCCGGCGGTGCACAAACGCCGCACAGGCCGCGCGTCACCGTTTCGATCGATCCCGCCGGGCGCGGGCGCCGGCTTGCGAGGCCATGTGAATTTGGCTCGGCTCGGGTTTCGTATGGATGACCAATGGACGTTTATAGTTCTTTTGGTCATTCAATAACTTGCGGTCACGCGAGCGCCGCTGACCCCGTCCAGATCCCCACGTGTTGCGGGCAGCGCCGTCACGACACAGATCGTGCGGCGCCGGGCCGGCCGGGGCGAAGCGAAGGCGTGAGCGCGGATAGTGTTTCAGAACCGGGGCGCACCCAGGGGCCGAACCGGCAGGGGCGGCGGCTGAGCAGCGGTAGGGATCGGCAGCCACCGAGCGAACCGTTACACTTTGGCGACATGAGCTAAACCCCCACAGTTTTGCGATGCACGGCCCCGAACTGTCCCCGAGCGCACCGCCGGTGCGCATTGTGCTCGTAGATGATCACCCTCTGGTGCGTGATGGCCTCGCCGCGCGGCTCGCCACCGAGCCGGACCTGAAAATCTGCGGCCAGGCGGCCGATGCGGATGCCGCGCTCGCGCTGATCCGCGCCACGCGGCCCGACCTCGCCATCGTCGATCTCGCGCTGCGCTCGGGCACCGGCCTCGGGCTGGTCCAGGCGCTCAACGCCGAGGGCACGGGGCCCCGGATCCTCATCGTCAGCGTCTACGAGCAGGAGCTGTTCGCCGAGCGGCTGCTGCGTGCCGGCGCGCATGGGTATCTGAACAAGCAGGAATTGCACGGCTCGCTCCTCGAGGCGGTGCGCGCGGTGCTCGCCGGCGACCTCTATCGCGGCCGCCCGCCAGAGGCGGGCGCCGTCGGGACGCGCCGCCGCGCCCCCCTCGGCATGGAGCGCTTGAGCGATCGGGAGCTGCAGATCTTCGAACTGATCGGCCGTGGCGGCGGCACGCGTGAGATTGCCGCCCAGCTCGCGCTGAGCGTGCACACCGTCGAGTCCCATCGGGAGCACATCCGCAGCAAGCTCGGCCTGCGCAGCGGGGCGGAACTGCTGCGCGCGGCGATCATCTGGTCGATCGACAGCGGCGCCTGAGGGCCGCGGTACCGAGCACCTGCGCCGCGGCGCTGCCGTTCAGGCAGCCCGATTTGCTATCCTTGGCGGTTTAACCGCCTGCGCCGCCCCGAAGAGGGCGGGTGTGACGCCAAAATGCTGCAAAAACTGACCGACACGATCGCCACCCACAAGTGGTTCTGGTACACGATTCTCGGCGCCCTCGCGCTGGTGTTCGCCGCCTGGGGCGCCTATGGCATCGTCAATCTGAACTTCGGCTCGAGCAGCGATGCCGCCACGGTCAACGGCGCGCACATCACGCTGCAGCAGGCGCAGAACGCCTGGCTGCGCGAGCAGGGCCAGATCGAGAAGGCCTACGGCGGCAACCTGCCGAGTTCCCTGCGCAAGCACCTGCAGAACGAGGTGCTCGAGGAGCTGATCCGCGAGTCGCTCGTCGCGCAGCGCACCGAGCAGCTCGGCTACCGGGTCTCCGAGGCCGATCTGGTCGCGGCCATCCGCGCCGTGCCGTCCTTCCAGGTCGACGGCCACTATTCGGCCGAGGCGGCCAAGGCCGTGCTCACCGAAGCGGGCGTCTCGCTGCCGCGGTTCGAGAGCGAAATGGAGAGCCAACTGCGCAGCAACCAGCTGTTCGACGGCATCCGCTCCTCGGACTTCCTCACCCCGGTGGAGATCCAGCGCGCCGAGGCGCTGTACGATCAGCAGCGTCAGGTGCAGTACCTCGAGTTCCCGGCGAGTCGCTACGCGAGCACCGCGCCGGTGAGCGCCGCGCAGATCCAGGCCTACTACCAGGCGCACCAGGCCGCCTATCTCATCCCGGAATCGGTCGATCTGCGCTATGCGCAGCTGACGCTCGATCAGGTGCGCTCCGGGGAGAAGGTGTCCGACGCGGCGCTTCATGCCCTGTATCAGAAGGAGATCCACCAGTTCGTGGTGCCCGAACGGCGTGAGGCGAGCCACATCCTGATCACTTTCGGCAAGGATCCTAAGGCGGCCCTCGCCAAGGCCGAGCACATTCTGAAGCTCGCCCGCAGCGGTGCGAATTTCGCGGCGCTCGCCAAGCAGTACTCCGAGGATCCGGGTTCGGCGCGCAATGGGGGCAACCTCGGTTGGATCGGGCGGCATGGGTTCATCAAGCCGTTCACCCAGGCGCTGTTCGCGATCCCGAAGGTCGGGGACATCGTCGGGCCGGTCAAGAGCCCCTACGGCTATCACATCATTCGGCTCGATGCGATCCAGCCGGGCCACACCCGCGCCTTCGCCAAGGTCAAAGCGCAACTGACCGCGCAGCTCGCCCGCAGCCGCGCGACGAGCCGCTTCGGACGCATCGAGGATCACCTGCAGAACGCGCTCAATGAGCCCGGTGTGAATTTCGGTGCGCTCGTGAAGCACTACGGCCTGACCGAAGGGCAGATCCCGCTGTTCCTGCGCGGCACGGGCGCCGCGCCGCTCGGGGCCGCCCCGGCGGTACAGAGCCTGGTGTTCGGCAGCGCCGCGATCGCCCCGGGGGCGATCGGCGGACCGGTGATCCTCGACAATGACCGAATGGTCATCGTGAAGGTGATCGCGCGCCACGGGCCGCAGGTCAAGCCGCTCGCCGAGGTCAAGGCAAGCATCGTCGCGGCGATCCGGACGCAGCGCGCCGAGCAGGGCGCGCTCGCGGCCGCCGAGGCTGCCCGACAGCAGCTCGCGGCGGGCAAGCCGTTTGCGAGCGTGGCGGCCGCTTTGCACATGAAGGTCGCGCCGGCGCGCTTCATCGGCCGCGACGACCCGTCGGTGCCGGCGAACATCATTCAGCTGGCCTTCGCTGCGCCGAAGCCCGCCGGTGGGCCGCGGTATGAGGCGAAGCCACTCAGCGGCGGGGCCGGTGCGGTGCTGCTCGCCCTCTCGGCGGTGCGCATCGCGCCGAACCAGAATCCGCTCACGGCGCGCACGCGCATCCAGCAGCAGCTGCGCAGCGATGCCGACGGGGTTGTGGTGGCCTACATGACCCAGATGAGGGCCACGGCCAAGGTGCGCAAGAACCCGAACGCCTTCCAGTGAGGCTCACGCGGCCGGCGCGAACGCCGGCCGCCGATGTTCAGGCTCAGGCCGGATCGCTCTCCGGGAAGCTCATCCCGACGGTGCTGAAGCCGCCGTCGACGTAGAGGATCTCGGCCGTGACGCCCGCGGCGAGGTCCGAGCAGAGGAAGGCCGCGGCGTTGCCCACGTCTTCCTGGGTCACGTTGCGCCGCAGCGGGGCGACTTCCGCCACCCGATTGAGCATCTTGCGAAAGCCCGCGATGCCGGCCGCGGCCAGCGTCTTGATCGGGCCGGCGGAGATGCCGTTGACCCGGATGCCGCGCGGGCCTAAGTCAGCGGCTAGAAAGCGCACGTTGGCCTCGAGACTGGCCTTGGCGAGGCCCATCACGTTGTAGCTCGGAATGGAGCGCACCGCGCCGAGGTACGACAGCGTCAGCAGCGCCCCGTTGCGCCCGGCCATGAGGGGCGCGGCGGCGCGGGCGAGTGCCGTGAGGCTGTAGCTCGACACGTCGTGCGCGATGCGGAATACCTCGCGGCTGGTGTTCTCCACGAAGCTGCCCGAGACCCCCTCGCGCGGTGCGAACGCGACGGCGTGCACGAGGATGTCCAGATGGCCCCAGTCGCGCTGCAGCCGTGCGAAGGCCGCATCGATTTGCGCATCGTCGGTGACGTCGAGCGGCACCGTGAGCGTCGAGCCGATCGAGGCGGCGAGGGTTTCCACGCGCTCGCGCATCTTCTCGTTGACGTAAGTGAACGCGAGTTCGGCCCCCTCGCGGTGCATCGCCTGCGCGATGCCCCAGGCGATCGAGCGGTCCGAGGCGACACCGACGATGAGCGCGCGCTTACCGGTGAGAAATCCCATACGAGCACCCTTCCCATGAAAAACGGCCCGGGCGCCGTGTGGGCGCCCGGGCCGTCAGTGTAGACCAATCAGCCGCCCGAATCGGCCAGGATCATGAGCTTCTGGCCGGCGAGGATGGGCTGGCGCAGCTTCATCGCGTTCCAGCTGAGGATCTGCGCGACCCGCACCTGGAAGCGCTGCGCGATCTGCCAGAGCGTGTCGCCCGAGCGCACGGTGTAGAACACCCGGTGCACGGTGCGGGCCACCCCCGAGAGCAGTCCACCGACGCGGCTCGGGGCATAGCTCACCGCGACCATGGCCGGGGTGATGCGCAGCCGCTGGCCCGGGTGCAGCAGCTGGCCGGGACGCAGCCCGTTCGCCCGCGCCAGCGCGTGCACGCTCACGTGATTGCGCACCGCGATCGACCAGAGACTGTCGCCGGGGCGCACCTGTACCACGCGGAACGAGGGCCGCGCGAAGCGCCCGACGCGCCCATCAGAGTACAGACGCAGTCGCTCACCGGGGCGCAGGATCGTGTGGTGCAGCGACAGGCCGTTCATCTGCGCCAGGCGCTGGACACTGATGCCGTGACGCTGGGCAATGGCCCAGAGCGAGTCGCCCGGGCGGACCCGCACGACGCGGAAGCGGAAGCGGCTGCGCCACAGGGAGTGGTCGTCCTGGCGGGCGGCGAGCAGCACGTGCCGCGGCAGGCGATACACGGTCGCGGGCACCTCGATCTGCTGGCCGACCACCAGGTGGCCGTTCGGCAGGGTGTTCAGCCGGCGCAGCAGGTCGGTGCTGGTCTTGAAGCGCCGTGCCACCGAGTAGACCGAGTCGCCGCGGCGGACCTTGTACAGATTGACCCCCATGCGCTCATCGGCGGTGAGCGCGCTCACGTTCTGCTCGAACGTCGGGGCGGCATCGACCGGCAGCAGCAGGTAGAAGGGCCCCGTCGGATCGGTCGCCCAGCGGTGGAAGGCGGGGTTCAGCTGGTAGATCTCATCCGAGGTGATCCCGGCGAGGCGCGCGGCAACCTCGAGGTTGATCTGACCATCGGTGGGCACTTTCGTGAAATACGGCTGATCCGGGATGGGGCTGAAGGACAGGCCGTACTTGCCCGGGTCCTTGACCAGGCGGGCCATGGCGAGCAGCTGCGGCACGTAGAGCTCGGTCTGGCGCGGCAGGATCAGGTGCCAGAAGTCCGTCGGCCGGCCGCGCGCCTGGTTGTAGCGGATCGCCCGCTCGACGTTGAGCTCGCCGCAATTGTACGCAGCGATCGCCAGCAGCCAGTGCCCGCCCAGCTGATCGTGCAGCTGCTGCAGGTAGTTCAGGGCCGCCTGCGTGGAGGCGATTACGTCGCGCCGGCCGTCATACCACCAGTCCTGCTTCAGCCCGAAGAGCTTGCCGGTGCCGGAGGTGAACTGCCACATGCCTGCGGCACGCGCGTACGAGTAGGCGAACGGCTGGAAGGCGCTCTCGATCACCGGCAGCAGTGCCAGCTCGAGCGGCATGTGCCGCGCCTGCAGCTGCGTGACGATGTAGTACAGGTACATGTCCGCGCGGCCGAAGGCGCGCTGCAGGAATTCAGGATGATTGGCGTACCAGTGGGCTTCCTCGGCGATGATGCGCTTGTGCGGATCGGGCAGCGCGAAGCCGGCGCGGATGCGGGCAAAGAGATTCGCGTAATGCAGCGCGGGCGGTGCGGCCGGCGGTGGCGGGACGCTCACCGGGGCGACGGCCACGGGCGGCGGCGGCGGGGCCGGGCGCTGGGTCTGCACCGGCGGGGCCGAAACGACGCGCGTCGCGCTCACGGGGCGCATCGGGGCGCGGGTCGCACAGGCCGTCAGGGCCAGAACACCGAGAACACCCAGGGCACCGCGTGCCCAGCTCACTGAAATCACCAATTTCCCGACCCTCTCTGCGCCGTGTTAAGTTCGTTCCACCCCGGCGCTTCGGGCGCAGGCCGGAGGGTGACATTACAATAATCCGTGTCAAACCCGAAATGTACCTTCTGATAACACAGGATGGCTAGCCCCTGATGGGACAAACTCACACTTCCGCGCCAGCGGACTCGGCAGCGGCGCTCACGCGCTGGTGGGCGAGTCCGGCGGGGCGCGCGCTGATCGCGGCCGAAACGCGGATGGTGGCCGAGGCGCTGGAGGATGTATTCGGCTGGGAATGCCTGCAAATCGGTGCGTGGGGCGAAGGACGCGCGCTGTTGGAAGCATGCCGCACGCGCCACCGCGCCATTCTGACTGCGCCCGGGCTGTCGCCAGATGCCGACATTCTCGGGCGTCCGAGTCAGCTGCCCGTGAGCGGGGATTCGATCGACGCGGTGTTGATGCCGCACACCCTGGAATTCGCGAGCGACCCGTACGCCATCGTGCGCGAGACCGACCGGGTGCTGGTCGGTGAGGGGCACCTGGTCGTGCTCGGGTTTCAGCCCTGGAGTCTGTGGGGCCAGCGCGCCCGCTTCGCGCGCAGCGGCTTCCCGCCGGGCCTGCGCCGCGTGCTCTCGGAGCGGCGCGTGCGCGAGTGGCTGGCATTGCTCGGCTACGAGGTGTTCGCCGCACGCCGCTACCTGTACCGCAGTCCCTGGGCGGGCGGGCTCGCCGCCGGGGAGAGCGCCGATCGGCTGCTGCGCCGCGGCCTGACGTTCCCGCTGCCGGCCGGGGCCTATCTGCTCAAGGCCCGCAAGCAGGTGTACACCCTCACGCCGATGCGCCCGCGGCTGCGCCGCGCGATGCTCGGCGCGCTGGTGAAGCCCGCCCCACCGCCGGTGCGTCACGGCGTGCGCCGCTCGCCATGAGCGGCGCTGCGGTCGAGATCTACACGGACGGGGCCTGCCGCGGCAACCCCGGCCCGGGCGGCTGGGGCGCGCTGCTGATCTTCGGGGAGCGGGAAAAAACGCTCTCGGGGGCCGAGCCGCTCACCACCAACAACCGCATGGAGCTGATGGCCGTCATCGGGGCGCTCGAGGCGCTGAAGCGCCCGGTGCACGTGCGGCTCTACACCGATTCGCAGTACGTGCGCAAAGGAATCACCGAGTGGCTCGCGAACTGGAAGGCCAAGGGCTGGCGCACCGCGGACCGCAAGCCGGTGAAGAACCAGGACCTCTGGCAGCGGCTCGAGGCGCTCGCCGCGGGGCATCGGGTGGAGTGGCACTGGGTCCCCGGTCATGCCGGGGTGCCGGGCAACGAGCGGGTCGACCGGCTGGCGAACGAGGCGATCGATGCGCTGCAGCAGGCGCACACCGGCGGGAGGCATAGCCGCTGATCAGGCGATCTGCAGTGGGGTGCCCAAGGGCTCGACGGGGAATGCGCCCGTGCGTGGCGTCGCAGTCGCATGCGGGTGCGATTCATGAATTGTGCGTATATTGTGCGCATTGGCATCACGCAGGAGTCGTCAATGGCCGCTCTGCCCTCCGATGCGCTGGTCGAGTCGCTGCGCCTGCCCGGCACCGCTTCGATCTCGCCGGACAAGCTTGCTGCGCTGCTCGAGCTTCCCCTCCAGGATCTTGCGCGCTTCGCCGGTGTGCACCGCAATAGCCTGCGCCTCCATCCGGAAACGCCGCGGGCGCAAGCGTTCGCGCGCAATGTGGTGCGGGTATTGCAGATCATCACGGATGTGCGCGGCGATCCGGACGAGGCCCGGTATCTGTTCAAGAATGCGCCGATTCCGCCGCTCGGCTACAAGACGGCACTTGAGCTGGTGGAGGAAGGCCGAACGGAGGATGTGGCCGGATATCTGCGCTCGGTGTCCGCGGGATTCGTGGGGTGATCACGCGCGATGAACCGAAAGGGGACGTGAGCGCCCCAGGCGGTTTAAGTTACCGCGCGGCGTGATGTCCGCTGGTGTGCAGACGATCAGCCGGTCGTGAGTGAGATTGAGTTTTGGCCTGTCAGCTAAGGCCGACGACCAGCCGCTTGCCCAACGCTGCCGCTGCCCGTTCCAATTGCTTGAGGGTCGGATTGCCGCGTGGCTGCTCCAGTCGTTGCGCGGCGGGCCAGGACGTATCCAGTGCCCGCGCCATGTCGGCCAGCGATTTTCCCTGTTCTTCACGCGCTTGGCGCATGAGCAGAGCCGCCTGTACCGCCGCCGCAGGCTCGATCCATTCCCCGCTCTTTACTTTCGATGCGGCTGGAATGACTTCTTCGTCCTCCATACGCTGCTCCAGGCACGCCGTCAGCACTTCCGCTGCATTGAACAGCGCAGCGTCGCGATCATCGCCCTCAGTGATGGCTTCGGGGATGTCCGGAAACGTCACAGTAAATCCGCCTTCCGGCTGTGGCGCCAGCACGGCGGCATAACGGATGGTGGTGCTCATTTCAGTTTCACTCCGGCCTGTTTCTCGATGCTCTTGAGCGTGCCGATCTTGACATCGGTGGCGCCGTGCACAGGGACAGTCACCTTGCGCTGACCGTTTGACAGGATGTGATGGCTGCCGCTGACGCGAACCACCTCGAATCCATTCTGCTCCAGCGCTTTGATGATCTGCTTCCCATTCACAGGCCCTATTATATATCATGAAAGATATATCGATAGTGATATGTGCAATGAGCGGGACAGGCTAAAGATGCTGCGGTCTTGCCCAACCACTTAGACAAGCGTCTACGGGACCGGCTATGCGTCTGGTCGACCGGACTACAGGACAGCCGGGGCCTGGCGAGCCGGGTGAGGGCAAAGTCGCTGCCGCGGTATCGCTCGACTTGACGCGGCCGGGCACCACCGACTCCTCGCAGCTCGTGAAGCTCTGCGGCGATGCGCCAAAAGCCAGCCTGGAGCGCAGGTACAGCCCGACCGTGTGGCTCGGCGCGCGTCCTACGGCGGTTACGGACAACCCGGACATGGCGTACGTCTCCAAGTCCTACGTCACGCGCCAGAGCCTCACCCTGAGGCATCGTGAGATCTGTCTCGATCCGGATAGAGGCTGCCGCAGGACGATTCGAGTTGGAGGCGCTGAAGACGAGGGGGCGGCAGGGCGACGCCAGCCGAGGATTCCCGCACGGCGGCGCAAGGGAATCTAAAGCAGGTAAACTCCCCGCCCATGCGACAGATCGTTCTAGATACCGAGACCACCGGTCTCGAACCGTCGCTCGGGCACCGCGTCATCGAAATCGGCTGCGTCGAGCTCCTCAACCGCCGGGTCACCGGCCGCACCTTCCACCACTACCTCAACCCCGAGCGCGACATCGATGCCGCGGCGCTCGCGGTGCATGGCATCACCCGCGAGTCCCTCGCCGGCCAGCCGCGTTTCGCCGACGTCTGCGATGCGCTGCTCGAGTTCATCGATGCGGCGGAAATCGTCGCCCACAACGCCTCGTTCGACGTCGGGTTCCTCGAGGCCGAGTTCGCGCGCTGCGGGCGGCCGCTGAAGCTCACCGAGCGCTCTCACGTGCTCGACACGTTGGTGCTGGCGCGCGAGATGCACCCCGGCCAGCGCAACAACCTCGATGCACTCTGCAAGCGCTACAACGTCGATAACACCGGCCGCGATCTGCACGGCGCGCTGCTCGATGCGCGCATTCTCGCCGACGTCTACCTGGCGATGACCGGCGGGCAGACGGCCCTCGCGCTGGCCGCGCTCGAGCATCAGTCCGGTGCGAGCGCGGTGCAGCCG
>JAPTUI010000458.1 GCA_028067895.1 Pseudomonadota bacterium
GGCGGCCGAGGCGTGGGAGCAGCTGCTTGCGCGGGTTCGAACCTGCACCGCTTGCGCGCTGCACGAGACCCGCACGCAAGCGGTGTTCGGCGTCGGCAATCGGCGGGCCGAGTGGATGGTGATCGGTGAGGCGCCGGGCGCCGAGGAAGACCGCCGCGGGGAGCCGTTCGTCGGCCGTGCCGGGCAGCTGCTCGACGCGATGCTGCGCTCGATCGGGCTCGGCCGCGAGACGAACGTGTACATCGCCAATATCCTCAAGAGCCGCCCACCCGGCAACCGCGACCCGCGGCCGGAGGAGGTCGCCGCCTGCCTTCCCTACCTGCACCGGCAGATCGCGCTGGTGCGCCCGAAGCTGCTGCTGGCCGTCGGGCGCATCGCGGCGCAGACGCTGCTCGGCACCGACGCACCGCTCGGGCGGCTGCGCGGCCGGGCGCACACGTTTGGTGAGCACAACGTGCCGCTCGTCGTGACGTATCATCCGGCCTATCTGCTGCGCTCGCCTGGCGAGAAGCGCAAGGCGTGGGAAGATCTCAAGTTCGCACGCAGCCTGTTCGCGCAGCTGCGCGACCCAGAACCGAACGATGGCCACCGCGCCTGAACTGCTGAAATCGCCGCCGCCGGCCTCGATCCGCCCGATGTGCGGCGGGGACGTTGCGGAGGTCTTCGCCATCGAGCGGGCGGCCTACACCTTTCCCTGGACCGCGGGCATCTTCAGGGATTGCCTGCGCGTCGGGTACGTCTGCCGCGTACTGATGCTCGCCGAGCGGGTCGCAGGGTACGGCGTGATGAGCCTCGGGGCGGGCGAGATGCACGTGCTCAACCTGTGCATTGCCGAGGAGCATCGCGGCCGCGGCTACGGCCGGCGCATGCTCGAGCATCTGCTCGCGCATGGCGCGGCCGCCGGCATGCTCGATGCTTTCCTCGAAGTGCGCCCATCGAACTGCGCGGCGCTCGCGCTCTACCACTCGCTCGGCTTCCAGCAGATCGGCATGCGCCGCGGTTACTATCAGGCGGTCAACGGCCGCGAAGACGCCTGTGTATTGAAATTGACCCTGCGCGCGGACCGCGCCTGACGCCCCGGGCCGAGCTGAACTCAGGGTGTATTGCCGGCTCGGCGGAAACCTTCGTAGGCGAACGCTCCGGCGATCTTTCCGCAGTCGCGTTCGCTGACGCCAGCGGCGTGCGCCGTGGCGTACCACGAGGCACGCACCTTTGCTTCCATTTCATTGACGATGCCACGCGCGTCGTCGGCACCGAGCAGAAACCGGGCGCTCTGGCTCAGCAGATTGTCGGCGCTTGCGAGTCGCCCGGCATCGCCGCAGGCCATCGCGAGATCGCGTCGCTCGATGCTGATCGGCACCGCAGGTGTCAGGTCATATGCAGGGGAGAGCTTCCAGGCGGTATCCTTCGCGATGATGGCATGATTGCGCGGGTGATCGTCAATGTTGGAGATCAGCGCGTTGAAACACATCCGTCGGAAGAGTTCCCGGGCGTCGTCCTGCGGATTGCTGCAGACGCGCCGCAGTTCCTCGGCGAGCAGTAGGTACGACCATTTATCGCGGGATTGAAAAGTGTCCTCGGCCCGCAGCAGCGTGAGCGCGCTCACCATGCGCGCCCTCAGATAGCCACCCTCGACTCGCTCCCGGTCGAAGCGCTTCAGGAGCAGTACGTCCCGCCCGCCGATCACTTCTACGCGGCTCTCTGCTGCCGTGAGCCCGCACGCGCGACCGAGCACCAGCATGGCGTGCTCGACGCGCGCGCTATTCCAGTCATCGTCGAAACGATTGAATTTTGCAATCCAAAGCCCGCTCTCGTCTTCAACGACCGCCTTTGGGCGTGCGCCGCCCATTGAAGTGCCGATCAGCATCAGGTTCTCGACCTGTCGTGCGGCACCGGCATTCGCCGCCGCCGGTGCCTGCTCGCCGGCAACAAGTTCATCGGCTATCGTCTGAAGCCTCGCGAGTTCCAGCGTCGGGTTGAACGCGCGCTTTGGAGCAGGCGGGGTCTGGTTGAGGCCAAAGCCCAGCGCGCCTGCCCGGTCATCCGGTGAGTACAGGAGGTAATCGATTTCGCCGGGCTGCACCTTCAGTAAGTGCCGCTGGATGATGCGGCGGCCCCAGTAGTCCGGGCTCGCGTCGCGCAATGCGCCAAAGAGGCCGCCGAGGAGCACCGTGCGGTAGGTGCGAGGGGCAAGCTTCAGCTCGATCGGATCAAGCGCGACGGCATTCGGACGTTCCATGTAGCGGCGACCGTAGACAAAATTCCCCTCCGGTACGTCGCGGCGGTCGCGCCCGAGAACGTAGCGGCCGGCTGTGACGGGTTCAACCTCGCCCGGGAGCGTGATGTAGACGAAGCACCCGGAAGTCGTTTCAGAAGTCATTGTTCAGTTCCGTCTTCGGGCGCGCCCGCGCACGTTCACGAGCCAGCGCCAGTGTCTGGCCCTCCTCGTCACGCTCAGGTGCTGCAATCTCAGACACCTGGCCAAGCAGGTCGAGTGCCCACAGCATCGCCGCGTACACCACGATGCCGGTCGAGGGCTTGCCCTTCTCGGCGTCGGCGACTGCGCGCTCGCCGGTGCCGATCTTCTCGGCCATGTCCGCGATGGTCAGGTTGCGCCGTAGCCGGGCGGTGCGCAGGTTCGCCCCCAGCCGCTTCAGCGTCTGTTCGACGGGGTAAGGCGGTGCGGTCAGCAGCTTGTTGCGGGCAGTCATGGATCCCTCGCGGCCAGGGTCGGGTCGGCCTTTAGCAGTACCACTCTCGTACCGGCGGGTCAACCAAAAAATGCCCTCAAGAGCTGATTAACTTCAATAATATGCTCTTGAGAGCATTTTAGTGGCGTCTTGTGCTAGACTGCGCGCGGATCGCCCCCGGGGCGTTGGGTCTCAGAGGCGATGTGCCACAGGTGGCGCACCTTGAGGCGTGCGGACCGAACTGTGTACATCGCGAGGAAAGTCAACAGATGACGAATGCCCTGATCACCGATGAGGTCAAGCGGAGAAGGACGTTTGCCATCATTTCGCACCCCGACGCCGGTAAAACGACGCTCACCGAGAAGCTGTTGCTGTTCGGCGGAGCGATCCAGATGGCCGGTACCGTCAAGGGCCGCAAGGCCGACCGTCATGCCACTTCCGACTGGATGCGCCTCGAGCAGCAGCGCGGCATCTCGGTGACCTCCTCGGTGATGCAGTTCCCGTACGGGCAGTGCATCGTGAACCTGCTCGACACGCCGGGCCACGAGGATTTCTCCGAGGACACGTATCGCACGCTGACCGCGGTCGATTCGGCATTGATGGTGATCGACTGCGCCAAAGGCGTCGAGCAGCGCACCATCAAACTGATGGAAGTGTGCCGCATGCGCGACACGCCGATCATGACTTTCATCAACAAACTCGACCGCGAGGGGCGCGCGCCGATCGAGCTGCTCGATGAGATCGAGCGCGTGCTCGCCATCCGCACCGCACCGGTGACCTGGCCGATCGGCATGGGACGGGCGCTGCGCGGCATCTACCACCTGCTCGAGGACCGGCTGTACGTCTACAACGCCGCCGAGCGTGGCCGTATGGGCGAGAACCAGGTGATCGAGGGACTCTCGAGCGCGGCGGCCGAGGAGTTTCTCGGCGCCGAGGTCGCCGCGGTGCGCGAGGAGATCGAGTTGGTGCGCGGCGCGACCGAGCCGTTCGACCCCGAGGCGTATCGCGCCGGACGGCAGACGCCGGTGTTCTTCGGCTCGGCGATCAATAATTTCGGGGTCGAGGAATTGCTCGCCTCGTTCACCCGCCATGCGCCGGGACCATTGGCGCGCGCGGCGCGTGAGCGGACGGTCGAGCCGATCGAGCCGGCCCTCACCGGCTTCGTCTTCAAGATCCAGGCCAACATGGACCCGGGGCATCGTGATCGCATCGCCTTCATGCGGCTGTGCTCGGGCCGCTACAGCCGCGGCATGCGCCTGCATCACGTGCGGCTCGGCAAGGAGGTGCGCATCTCCGATGCGCTCACGTTCATGGCGGCCGAGCGCGAGCATGCCGAGGAAGCCTTCGCGGGGGACATCATCGGACTGCACAACCACGGCACGATCAACATCGGTGATACGTTCACCGAAGGCGAGCGGCTGGTGTTCACCGGAGTGCCGAACTTCGCGCCGGAAATCTTCCGTCGCGCGGTGCTGAAGGATCCGCTGAAGATGAAGGCGCTGCAGAAGGGGCTGGCGCAGCTGTGCGAGGAGGGTGCGACCCAGCTGTTCAAGCCGCTGCGCAACAATGATCAGATCCTCGGGGCGGTCGGACCGCTGCAGTTCGAGGTGGTCGCCTTCCGCCTGCAGGACGAGTACGGGGTCAGCTGCGTGTTCGAGCCGGTCAATGTCTACACGGCCCGCTGGATCGTCTGCGACGATGCGCGCAAGCTCGAGGAGTTCCGCACTCGCGCCTACGAGAACCTCGCCGTCGATCACAGCGACGCGCCGGTGTATCTGGCGCCGTCCCGGGTCAACCTCGAGCTGACTCGGGAGCGCTGGCCCGACATCGTCTTCCGCGAGACGCGCGAGCACGCGCTGTAGTGCAGCGGCGCGCTCGCGCCGCTGTCTGATGCGCTCCGGGGTTGCTCGCGCAGCTGTCTCGTCAGTTGCGGTTGCGTGAAACTACGTATTTCCTGGACGCATGCATCAGCGGCACCGTGCCGACCTGAAGTGTGTGTCGTGGTCGCTGCCGCGCCGCTGATCGGGACGGCCAGGGACGCGCGACGGGTGCACGGCGCCACTGCCTCCGTCGGGCCGCTCCATCACCTCATGCACTCGACATTGCCGTCTCGTACGGGCGATGAGGAAGCGAGGTGCATATGGCTGCTTGGCAACGGCAGGCGGTGCGGGCGCTGCAGCGGGTTCAGCCGCTTCGGGCGCACGCACTCATCGAGACGGCGCGGCGCGAACTGGCGCGCGAGCGTTGGTCCGATCCGACGGTCGAGGTGGCGCTCGAACAACTCCTGAGCGCGTTGCAGGGCCAGGCGCAGCTGAGCGTGTTCGGGCACGTCGCGGCGCGCTTCGACGTACTGCGCTGTCTGCGCAACCTGCTGCGCATGGACCTCGCCGAGGAGTCCGACGGCAGCATCCTGCAGCGGCCGATCGGCCGGCCGATCTTCATCACCGGCCTGCCACGCAGCGGCTCGACCTTCCTGCACTCCCTGCTCGCGCTCGATCCACGCAACGCCGCGCCGCGCAGCTGGCAGATGCTCTACCCGTTTCCGCTGCACGGGCGCAGCGGACGCAGCGATCCGCGCCGTGCGCGCGTGGCGCGTCAGCTGGCGCTCTTTCGGCTGCTGGCGCCGGGACTCTCACACATGCATCCGCTCAGCGCCGATGCGCCCCAGGAATGCACCGAGATCACCGGGCAGACGCTGCGCAGTCTGCGCTTCGATACCGTCTACTACATTCCGGCCTATCGGGACTGGCTGGACGGGCAGGGACATGAACCGGCCTATCGCTTTCACCGCAGGTTCCTGCAGCATCTGGATGCGCAGGGTCCGCCCGGTCGGCAGTGGGTGCTGAAGAGTCCCGATCACGTGTTTGCCCTCGATGCGCTGCGCACGGTGTATCCGGATGCCCCCGTGGTCATGCTGCACCGCGATCCTCTGAAGGTGATCGCCTCGGTCGCGAAGCTGACTGAGATGCTGCGCCGTCCGTTTACGCTGCGGCTCGATCGCGCCCAGATCGGCCGCGAAGTATGCGATCGCTGGGCGGACGGCGCAGCCCGCATGATGGCCGTCAGCGGCGCCGCCGAAGGGATTCTGCACCTGCATTATGCCGATCTCGTCGGAGCGCCGTTGCACGCGGTGCGGCGCGTGTACGGCCATTGTGGTCTGACGCTCAGCAGCGAAGCCGAGGAGCGGATGCGCGAGTCGCTGCGCCGCGCGCCGCACGGCGGCTACGGAGTCCATCAGCACAGCCTCGAGGCGTTTGGACTCGATCCTCTGCAGGTGCGCGAGCAGTTCGTCCGCTACATGCAGGCGTTCGAAGTGCAGCCGGAGCGCACGCGCGCCACCGGCAGCCCGGTGTTTACCGCGAGACCGGCATGAAGGCGGTGCGCGTGCTCGTGCTGCTCCTCGGGGCTGCGGCGCTCGCCGCGCTGGTGATCTTTGCCGGCGCGCGCAGCGTCGATCTGGCGCTGGTACACGTCGGATTCGCCGGGCTGGCCGGCATCGCGCTCATCCGCGTCGGCGCCGTGGCGGCGTGCGGATGGGCGTGGTACCGGATCGGCGCGCAGCTCGAGGGCGCGCGGCCGTGGAAGTTCATCTGGGCCCGGTACCTGCGCGAGACCACCGCCGAGGTGCTGCCGTTCTCGCAGCTCGGCGGGCTCGCCGCCGGTGTGCGCGCGCTGAACGTGACGGGCATGGCGCCGCTGCCAGCGAGCGCGGCGCTGCTCGCCGATCTACTCATCGAACAAGGGGTGAAGATTCCCTACGTGCTGAGCGGCGCAGCCGTGCTGCTGGTCGGGGCCCGGGGGATCCCGGTGCGGCTCGTGGCGGTGGCGGTGCTGCCGCCGCTCGTGCTGATCCTCGCTGCCGTCGTTGCACGCGGGCACGCCTCGGGGTGGCTGGAGCGAGCACTTGGGCCTCTGACACGCCGCTGGCCGGTGCGCGAGGCGCGCCGCCCGCAGGCGCTACGGGCGCTGCTCGGGCCGCTGCTGCGCCGCGCACTGCGCAGCTCGGCCCCGGTGGCGCACGGGGCCGCTTGGTTGCTCGGGGCTGTGCAGACCTGGTTCGCCTGTCGCCTGATGGGGCTCGCGGTCAGTCCTGCGCAGGCGCTGATCGTCGACAGCCTCCTCTGCGGACTGCGCACCGTGGGGTTCGTCGTGCCGGTGGCACTCGGGATCCAGGAGGCCGGCTATGTGCTGGTCTGCACACTGGTCGGCATCCCGGCGGCGCCGGCGGTGGCGCTCTCGCTGCTGCGCCGATTGAGCGATCTGGCGCTCGGGGCGCCCGCACTCGGTGTGTGGCCGTGGATCGAGGGTCGCCGCGCGCTCGCCCGGCTGGGGCCGAAGTGAGGTGCGCGGAGTGCAACGATGCGACAGCCGGCGCGATCAGAGTATTGCGGCCTAGGTGACGTGCGGCGCAGTGTGCGGGTCGCCGCCGTCGCGCTTGCCGCAGCGGGATTGAGCGTGCCGGCGCACGCGGCGTCCGCCAGCTGGCTCGATCCATCCACCTGGCCGGCGATCCCCGTACCGAACATTTCGCTCGATCCGACCAACGGGGCCACGTTGGGCGTGATCCCGACCGTGCTGCAGCACGACAGCGCCGGGCGCATCGTGCGCATCTTTGCGCCCGATCTGGTGCACAACAGCAACTTCGGCTGGGGCGGGCATCTGCGGCTGCTCGGCTACCCGTCACCGGACACCCAGTACTCGCTCATCGCCGGGATCAAGCAGCACGTGGAGAGTCAATTCGAGGCGCAGTACGAGACCGGACTGAACCGCACCGGGCGATGGTCCGTGAGTACCGACTTCGATTACGAACGCAGCGGTACGGCACGCTTCTTCGGCATCGGCAACGCCACGCCGTTCGCCGCGCAGAGTGTGTTCACCGACCAGCGTCTGCGCATGCATCTGCGCTGGGGCCTGAACTTGACCCGCGCCTGGCAGCTCGCCGCTACGCTGATCGTGCAGAAGGTCAAAGTCGGAGCGGCGCACCTGCCGGGCATCGTGTCGATCACCGAGCGCTTCTCGCAGGCCGTCGGGCTCGGCACGACCCACGAGGTGCTCGAGCGGCTCGCCGTCGTCTACGACACCCGTGACAGCATCGAGTTGCCGAGCCGCGGGATGGACCTCACCGTCTACGCCGGGGCGGCGAGCCGCACGGGTGCGCCGGACGGGTCATTGTTCACCGAAGCGGGGATCGATGGACGCTTCTACTGGTCGCCGAGCCGATCGCTCACGATTGCCGCACACTTCGATCTGCGCTACATGCCTTCAGTGCACGCCGTGCCGTTCTGGGCGCTCAGCAGCATTGGCGGGGAGAGCAGCGTACTTGGCGGCCGCCAGACGTTGCGTGGCTTCGGGGATTCGCGCTTCTACGGGCGCAACTCGTTCGTGGCGAACCTCGAGGTGCGCCGGCAGGTGGCCGCATTCAACGCTTTCGGTACGCGCCTGACGTTGCAGGTCGCGCCGTTCTACGACACGGGTCGGGTGTTCGAGCGCGGCTCGACGTTCCCGATCGGGCGGCTGCACAACGTGCTCGGCGTCGGTGTGCGGGGCATCGCTGCGCCGTTCATCGTCGGATACGTCGATGTCGGCTACGGTGGGGAGGGCGCCGCCGTGTTCACCGGCATCGACTATCCGTTCTAGCTCGCGCGCAGCATCAAGCGGACCTGCTCGAGCTGGGCCCCGAGTCCTGCGACGGTGCGCTCGAGCTCCGCGATGCGCTCGCGCTCGGCGCTCACCACCGCCGGCGGCGCATTGCTGAGGAAACTCTCGTTGGCGAGCCGGGCGCGCACCTTGCCGAGGTCGCCCTCGGCGCGGGCGAGGAGCTTCCCGAGCCGCTCGGCCTCGGCGGCCGCGTCGATCAGCCCTTCCATCGGCACGAGCAGCGTCAGATCCCCGACCAGCGCGGTCGCGGATTGCGGTGCCGGCTGATCGACGGCGAGCACCTGCGCGGAATCGATGCCGGCCAGACGCTCGAGGTAGGGGCGATGGCGCTCGAGGTAGATCCGGTCCTGCTCGCACGCCCCCTTCAGCAGCACCGGGATGCGCCGTGACGGCGCAATGTTCATCTCGCCGCGGATCTGGCGCACCGCGAGCACAAACGCCCGGATCCAGCCGACCTCGCGCTCGCTCGCCTCGTCCGTCGGGAACTGTTCGGGCAGCGGATAGGGCGCACGCATGACCGTCTCGCCGGTGCGGCCGGCAAGCGGTGCAGCGCGCTGCCAGATCTCCTCGGTGATGAATGGCATGATCGGATGCAGAGCGCGCTGCAGCGCCTCGAGAACTTCCGCCAGCGTGCGCCGCGCGCCGCGCTGTGCGGCGACATCGGCGCTCTCGGCCTGCAACACCGGTTTGGTCAGCTCCAGATACCAGTCGCAGTATTCGTACCAGGTGAACTCGTACAGTGCGTTCGCCGCGTAATCGAAGCGGTACTCCGCGAGCGCCTTTTCGACCGTCGCGAGTGCCCGTCCGAAGCGCGAGCGGATCCAGCGGTCGGCGACCGAGAAGCTCGCCTCGGCCTGCCGGTCATCCTGCTCGCACATGAGCGTGACGAAGCGCGCGGCGTTCCACAGCTTGTTGCAGAAGTTGCGGTAGCCGGCGACGCGCGCCAGATCGAAGCGGATGTCGCGGCTCGGGGAGGCGAGCGCAGCGAAGGTGAAGCGCAGCGCGTCGGTGCCGTGCGCGGGAATTCCCTCCGGGAACTGCTTGCGCGTGGCCTTCTCGATGGCGGGCCGCTTCTGCGGCTGCATCAATCCGCTCGTGCGCTTCTCGATCAGCGCTGGCAGGTCGATGCCGTCGACGATGTCGAGCGGGTCGATGACATTGCCTTTGGACTTGGACATCTTCTCGCCGGATTCGTCGCGGATCAGGCCGTGGATGTACACGTCGCGGAACGGCACGTC
>JAPTUI010000650.1 GCA_028067895.1 Pseudomonadota bacterium
CGGGGTCTCGATCCACAGCAATGCGGCCGGGCGCGACAGCGCGTCACGCAGTGCTGCCTCGTCGGCAAAATTGACGAACTCCACCTCGCGCTCACCCCGACGCCGCCAGGCATCGAACAGCCGATAGGTGCCCCCGTAGCAATCGTGCGGCGCCACGATGCGCCCGCCGGCCGGAACCAGGTACCCGGTGAGCGTGACGCCCGCCATGCCGGTGGCCGTGACAACCGCCCCGGCACCGCCCTCGAGCTGTGCGAGCGCTCCGCCCAGCAGGTCGCGGGTGGGATTGCCCGAGCGGGTGTAGTCGTAGCGGCCCTTCTCGCCGAAGGCGCGGAACGCGAACGTCGAGCTCAGATGAATCGGCGGCACAACGGCGCCGGTGGAGGGATCGGACTCCAGGCCCGCGCGCACGGTGCGGGTCACTTGCGATTTCGGATCGTTGGACGGACTCATTCAGCAGGTGCTCTCGAAGAGCGGCGCGAACACGCCGCGAAGTTGCTGGGATTCCTTCAGGAACGCATCGTGGCCGTAGATCGAGGAGATCTCGCACAGGCGCGCCGCATGCAGCCGCGCCACCAGGGCGCGCACCTCGCTCAGGGGCACGAGCATGTCCTCGCGCACGGCCACGGCCGTGGTCGGCACGCAGATGCGGCTCGCCTCGACGCGGTGCAGGTCGATCGATTCGGACAGACACAGGAACGCCTCGGGACGGTGTTCGGCCGCATAGCTCGCGCCGCGCGCGGCCAGATACCGCTCGACGGGCAGACGCGCCCGGCCGTCCTCGAAAGCCGGCGGGCCGGCGAAGCGCGCAGCGAACTCCTCGCCACTTCGGTACGTTGACATCGCTAGCGCCCTAGCGAGCGCGAGGGCTTCGGCCGGACGGCCGGCCTGAAGCCCAAACCGCACGATGTCGCGCTGCACCGCCCGCCAAGCCGATCCCAGCGGGTGCGGCCGATCCGTGGCGCACAGGACGATCAGCGCACCGACGCGCTCGGGGAAGCGCTCGCCGAAGGCGAGTGCGACCATGCCGCCGTAGGATCCGCCGGCGATCGCCCGCAGCGCCTTGATGCCGAGGTGATCGAGCAGGCGCGCGAGCACTTCGGCTTGGTCGTACGTGGAGATGCTCGGGAATGCCTCCCCGGGACGCGGACCGGTGCTCTCGCCGCTGCCGCCGAGATAATCGAAGCTCAGCACCCGGCAGCGCTCGGTGTCGAGCGGACGGCCGGGACCGGCGATCTCGGACCACCACCCCTGGCGGGCCTGTTCGGTGAGACACACGCGCCGATGTGCGGAAATCCCCCCGAGCGCGCAGACCACGGGCGCGCCCGGCGCACCGGCCAGCCGCCACGCGATGCGCACATCGGGCAGCCGCCCGCCGTGGTGCAGGTGCAGGCCGCCGGGCATCTCGAAAATCCCTTCGCGCACGGACTCGCTTGGCACACCCCGCACGGGGGACTGTGCCTCGATCGGGCGAACCTCAGCAATCGCGTTCATGGATGGCTCCGCTGTCCTCTCGTGTCACCGAGCACTCGCGGAGCGACCTGCCAGGGGCCTGGCAGGGGGCTGCGTCCATCCCCGCACCGAGAGGTGCGAAGCCACACAGTTCGCTCATCTGTCGATTCATTCCGGACCCGCAGTCGGATCCGGATGCATCGCAGGAGTTGGCACCTTAACAGACTGGTTAGGTCTGGCGGTTGCCCCGGCGTCTAAGGGCCTATCCCTCAGCCGGTCTCGATGAGTTGTCCCGAGTGTAGGAGGAGCGGTGCGCCCGGTCAAGCAAGCCGGTGCGAGCGCCGCCGCTCAGCGCAGCGCCTGCGGCGGGATATGGGCGCTGACCACCTGATCGCTCTGGTGCACCAGGTCCTTGTGCACCTCCGCGACCACGCACCGCTCGAGCTCCGTGGGCAGCGTGCGGCGCAACATGCCGAGGAAGCGCGGATTGGCCATCAGCACCAGCCGCTCGAATTGCCCATGCTGGTGGGCCTGCTCGAGCTGCTCGGCGATGCGTCGGGCGAAGACGACGGCCGCATCACGCCGCGCCGAGCGCTCCCCGCCGGTATCGTGATGGGCCATTGCACCGCGCCGGGCGCCGGCCGCCGGCGCATGATCGAATACCCGACCCGGCCGATCGCTGACCAGGTCGCGCTCGTGCATGCGCGCGCTCGGATCGAGCAGTCGACCGCTCACGTGCAAGAGCGCCTCGGGCGGTACGGCATCGTAGAAACGCGCCTCGGCCTGATCCGCTACGACGATCCGGACACGCATGACGTTGGACTCCGCGACGGGCCTGTTCCCGGCTCCGATAACCTCACTCTACGGACCGCCGGGCGTCTGCCAATACGTACATCCCGGCCGCCCCCCCCTCCGGCGGGCGCGGCGGCCGAGGCCGCGCCTGCGGGGGTCTTGCACCATGCGCCACCCCGCACGACGTGCCGCCCGGCAACCTCTGGCATGCTCCGTTCCATCGTGATATTGTACTAGCACGTTAATACGATCAGCCGGCATGAAAACACACCGCAGCCTCACGCCCCGCCAGGAAGCGCTCGCCGAGCGCAATCTGTACACCGCGATCGCCGCCCTGCGCGACGCCGAGGAGGTGCGCGCGTTCTTCCGCGACCTGTGCACCCCGGCGGAACTGCAGGCGATGTCCGATCGCTGGTCGGTCGTCGATTACCTGAGCCGCGGTCTGCCGTACCGGGAAATCCATCACCTCACCGGCGTCAGCGTCACGACCATCGGCCGAGTCGCGCGGTTCCTCGCCACCGGCAACGGCGGCTACGGACTGGTCGCGCAGCGCCTCGGCAAATGGCACCTGCATGCCGCCCGGGCCGCCGCCTCGGCCTCGAGCGAACCGGCCGCTGCGCCTCGTCGCCGCGAAGGAGCGCGCAATGGATGAACCGCGTCTGAAGCTCGCCATCCAGAAATCCGGCCGCCTGACCGACCCATCGCTCGATCTGCTCACCCGCTGCGGTCTGAAGATCTCCCGCGGCAAGGACCAGCTGATGGCGTTCGGGGAAAACATGCCGCTCGACGTGCTGTTCGTGCGCGACGACGACATCCCGGACCTCGTGCAGGAGGACGTGTGTGACCTCGGGCTGGTCGGACTGAACGTGCTCGAGGAGAAACGCCACGAACTCGCCGCACGCGGCCATCCGGTGCGCTTCGAGGCCCTGCGCACGCTGGATTTCGGCCGCTGCCGGCTCTCTCTCGCAGTGCCCGAAGGCCAGCCGTTCGACGGTCGGCGCAGCCTCGAGGGCAAGCGCATCGCCACGACCTATCCGTACCTGCTCGAGCACTATCTGCGTGAGCGCTCGATTGCCGCGGACATCGTCACGCTCTCCGGGGCCGTGGAGATCGCCCCGCGCCTGGGACGCGCCGATCTGATCTGCGATCTGGTCTCGACCGGCTCGACGCTTCAGGCCAATCACCTGCGCGAGGTCGAGACCGTGCTCGAGAGCCACGCGGTGCTGATCCGCACGCCCGTCACGCTACCGCCGCTGAAGAACGAGTGGGTCGAGCGGCTGCTGATGCGCATCGAGGGCGTGCAGCAGGTGCGCGAGAGCAAATACATCATGCTGCATGCCCCGCGTTCGGCGCTCGAGGAGATCCGCCGGCTGCTGCCCGGCAGCGAATCCCCGACCATCATTCCGCTCGAGGGCTTCCCCGACCGCGTCGCCGTGCACGCCGTGTGCCGCGAGAACGTGTTCTGGGAAACGCTCGAACGGCTCAAACAGGCCGGCGCCAGCGCCCTGCTGGTGCTGCCCGTGGAAAAGATGCTCTCCTGACTCATGCGCATTCTTCACTGGAACGCGCTCAGTGAGCGCGAGCGACGCGCGGCGCTCGAACGGCCCGTACAGCAGGCCCGTGCCGACATCGAGGCCCTGGTGCACGAAATCATCGCGGCGGTGCGCGTGCGCGGCGATGCCGCACTGCGCGAGTACACGCGCCGGTTCGACCAGACCGAACTCGACGCACTGCGGGTCAGCGCCGCGGAATTCGCCGCTGCACGGGATGCCCTCGCCGCACACGAGCGCACCGCGCTCGAATGCGCCATCGACAACGTGGAGCGCTTCCACCGCACGCACGATCTGAACCGCGTCAGTCTCGAGACCGTCCCCGGGGTGCTCTGCGAACGGATCTACCGGCCCATCGAAGCCGTCGGCCTGTACGTCCCGGCCGGCTCCGCGCCCCTGCCGTCGGCCGTCGTCATGCTGGCAGTCCCGGCGCGCATCGCCGGCTGCCCGCGGCGCATCCTGTGCACGCCGCCGGACCGCAATGGCCGGGCACACCCGGCGGTGCTGCTCGCCGCGGAGCTCTGCGGGATCGAGCAGGTGTTCAAAGTCGGCGGTGCCCAGGCGATCGCCGCCCTCGCCTACGGCACCGAGAGCCTCCCCAAAGTCGACAAGATCTTCGGCCCGGGCAACGCCTGGGTCACGGCGGCCAAACAGGCCGTCGCGGCCGATCCGCTCGGTGCGGCCTGCGACATGCCGGCCGGTCCTTCAGAGGTGATGGTGATCGCCGATGCGGCCGCCGATCCGCAGTTCGTCGCGGCCGACCTCCTGGCGCAAGCCGAACACGATCCGAGCGCCCAAGCCCTGCTCGTCACACCGAGTGAACCGCTCGCGCACGCGGTGGCTGCCGCCGTACAACGCCAGGTCGCGACACTCTCGCGCCAGTCCATCCTCGAGCAGTCCCTGCGCGCCAGCCGCGCCCTCGTCGTAGAGGATCTCGAGACCGCTGTAGCAGTCGCCAACGCCTACGCCGCCGAGCACCTGATCCTCGAAGTCCGCGAGCCGCGCGCGCTGCTCGAGCACATCGTGAACGCCGGTTCGGTGTTTCTCGGCGCCTGGTCGCCCGAACCGATGGGCGATTACTGCTCGGGCACCAATCACGTGCTGCCGACCTACGGCTACGCACGGGCCTACAGCGGCCTCGGCGTGCCCGATTACCTCAAGCGCATCACGGTGCAGGAACTGACGCCCGAGGGGTTGCGCGCGCTCGGTCCCACCGCCGTCACGCTGGCGCGCCTGGAGGGATTGGACGCGCATGCGGCCGCCGTCACCTGCCGGCTGCAGGCGCTCGAGGCGCGAGTCCGCTCATGAGTTGGGTCACCGAGTTGGCACGGGCAGACATCGTGGCGCTGCGCGTCTACGAGCACGCCGCCTGGCGCCCCGAACTGCAGCGACTGCACGCCAATGAGCTGCCGTGGGATCCGAGCGGGCGCGACGCACGCGAGGGCCTGAACCGCTACCCGCAGCCCCAGCCGCGCGCACTGCTCGAACGGCTCGCCGAACTCTACGGGGTGAGCCCCGCCTCGGTGCTGCTCGGCCGCGGCAGCGATGAGGCGATCGACCTGCTGTGCCGCGCATTCTGCCGCGCCGGCATGGACGCGGTGCTCGTCTGCCCGCCCACCTTCGGGATGTACTCGGTCTCGGCGCGGATCCAAGGGGCCGCCGTGATCGAAGTACCGCTGCTCGCCGAGCATGGATTCGCGCTCGATGAGCGGCAGGTGCTCGAACGCTGCACGGCGAGGACCAAACTGCTCTTCCTGTGCTCGCCGAACAACCCTACCGGGAACCTCCTGGAGGAAGCCGCCGTGCTGCGGCTCGCCACGGCGCTCGCCGGCCGGGCGCTGGTGGTGCTCGATGAGGCCTATCTCGAGTTCTCCGGCCGGGCCAGCCTCGCCCGGCGGCTCGCCGAGTTTCCGAATCTCGCGGTGCTGCGCACGCTCTCGAAGGCCTACGGTCTCGCCGGGGCGCGCTGCGGGGCGCTGCTGGCCGATCCGGAAGTGATCGCGCTGCTGCGCAAGATCATCCCGCCGTACGCGATTCCGCGGCTCACGGCCGATGCGGCGCTCGCACGTCTCGCGCCGGGCGCGCTCGCGACCCTGCAGCCGCAACTCGCCACGCTGCTCGCCGAGCGTTCACGGCTGCAGCGCGAGCTGCCCGCGCTGCGCGCGGTGCGGCGCGTCTGGCCGAGCGATGCGAACTTTATTCTCGCGGAATTCGAAGATGCCGGCGACGCGCTCGAGCGCGCCGCTGCGGCGGGTCTGCTGGTGCGCGATGCGCGCGGTTACCCCGGACTCGGCCGTGCGCTTCGCATCAGTATCGGCACGCCCGAGCAGAACACCCGACTGCTGGAGTCCTGGTCATGAGCGCCCCGTCCGCCACCCTGTTCATCGACCGCGACGGCACGCTGATCGAGGAGCCGCCCGATCACCAGGTCGATGCGCTGGAGAAGGTGCGCTTCATGCCCGGCGTGTTTGCCGCCCTCGAGGCGCTGCAGCGGCGCGGCTACCGCCTGGTGATGGTCAGCAACCAGGACGGGCTCGGCACCGAGTCTTTTCCGCGTGCGAAATTCGAGGCCGTCCACCGCTTCGTGCTCGACACCTTCGCCGCGCAGGGCATCACGTTCGAGGCTGTGTTCATCTGCCCGCACCGGCCGGACGAGGGGTGCACCTGCCGCAAGCCGGCCACCGGACTGGTCGATGAGTACCTGCGCGGCGACACCGTCGAGCGGTCCGCAAGCGCCGTGATCGGCGACCGCGAGACTGATCTGGCATTTGCCGCCAACCTCGGCGTGCGTGGACTGCGGGTCCGCCGTGACGGCGCGCCGCACGAAACCTGGCCCGCCGTCGTGACGGAACTGACGGCCCGCCGGGCGCAGCTCGCGCGGCGGACGCGCGAGACCGACATCGAGGTGCGCGTGGACCTGGATGCCACCGGACCGCACCACATCACCACCGGCCTCGGCTTCTTCGATCACATGATCGAGCAACTCGCCGCGCACGGCGGCTTCGCGCTCGAGTTGTCCTGCCGGGGCGATCTGCACATCGACGAGCATCACACCGTGGAGGACTGTGCCCTCGCCCTCGGCGAGGCGCTGCGCCGCGCCCTCGGGGCCAAGGTTGGCATCGCCCGCTACGGGTTCGTGCTGCCGATGGACGAAGCACTCGCGCAGGTGGCCATCGATTTGTCCGGCCGCGCAATCAGCCGCTTCGAGGGCCGCTTCGAGCGCGAGCGTGTCGGGGAGCTGCCCACGGAGCTCGTGCCGCATTTCTTCCGATCGCTCGCCGATGCGCTCGGCGCGGCGATTCACGTGAGCGTCACCGGCGAGAACAGCCACCACATGATCGAAGGCTGCTTCAAGGCCGTGGGTCGCGCGCTGCGCCAGGCGCTGCGCCGTGACAGCGACGCGCTGCCGAGCACCAAGGGCATCCTGTGAGCGGCACCGTCATCATTGACAGCGGTGGGGCGAATCTCGCCTCGCTGCAGTTTGCCCTCGAGCGGCTCGGCGTTGCGGCTCGGGTGAGCGCCGACGCCGGCGAGGTGGCCGCGGCCGAACGGGTGATATTGCCCGGTGTAGGCTCGGCCGCCGACGCCATGCACCGGCTGCGCGCCGCGGGCCTCGCCGAGTTGCTGCCGCAGCTCGCCCAGCCGGTGCTCGGGATCTGCCTCGGCATGCAGCTCCTCTTTGAGCACTCGGCCGAAGGCGACACGGACTGTCTCGGCGTCCTGCCCGGCACGGTGCGCCGGCTCGACCCGAGCATCACGCGGCCGGTACCCCACATGGGGTGGAACTGTCTGCACGAGCTCGCGGAGGACCCATTGTTGAAGGGACTCGGGCCCGAGGCGTATTTCTATTTCGTGCACGGCTATGCCGCACCGCTCGGCGCTTTCACGCTCGCCCGGACGCACTACGGGGAAGAGTTCTCCGCAGTCGTCCGTCACCGTAATTTCTGCGGCGTGCAATTTCACCCCGAGCGCTCCGCCGCCAGCGGCGCGCGCGTACTCGCGAATTTTCTGGACTTGTCATGATGCTGCTGATTCCGGCCATCGACCTGCGCGCCGGCCGCTGCGTTCGGCTCTATCAGGGTGATTTCGACGCCGAGACCCGCTACCCGCACGAGCCGCTCGAGCTGCTGCTGCGCTACCGCGCGTTCGGCGCGAGTTGGGTGCATGTAGTCGATCTCGACGGGGCGCGCGACGGTGAACTCGCCAACCGCGCCACGATTACCGCCCTCGCGGCGCAAGCAGGGGTGCGTCTGCAGGTCGGCGGCGGCATCCGCAGCGCACAGCGCATCGAGGACCTGCTCAGCGCCGGCGTCGGGCGCGTCGTCATCGGCAGCGCCGCGGTCGAACGTCCACAGGAAGTCGCCGAGTGGCTCGAGCACTTCGGTGCCGAGCGGATCTGCCTCGCACTCGATGTGCGGCTCGATGCGCACGGCGCCCCGAAGGTCCAGACCCGCGGCTGGCGCGAAGCGGCGGCACTGACCCTGTGGGAGGCGTTGGCGTGCTTTCCGGCCGGCGCCGTCCATCACGTGCTGTGCACCGACATCGAGCGCGATGGCGCGCTGGCCGGACCGAACCTCGCGCTGTACGCCGCCGCCCGTGAGCGCTTCCCGCACATCGCCTGGCAGGCGTCCGGCGGCGTGCGCGATGGACGCGATCTGCATCAGCTCGCCGCCGCCGGCGTCGCCGCCGCGGTGAGCGGCAAGGCGCTGCTCGAGCAGCGCATTCCCACAGAGGAGTTATCCGCATTCTTGCCCGACGCATCATCCCCTGCCTAGACGTGCGCGACGGCCAGGTCGTCAAGGGCGTGCGCTTCCGCGACCACCGTGTGGTCGGGGACATCATGGCGCTCGCCGAGCGCTATCGCGACGAGGGCGCCGACGAGCTGGTGTTCTACGACATCACGGCAAGTCCGCAGGGCCGCTCGGTCGACCGCAGCTGGGTACGGCGCGTCGCGCGCGTGCTCGACATCCCCTTCTGCGTCGCCGGCGGCATCCGCTCGATCGCCGACGCCGAGGAGGTCCTCAACGCCGGTGCAGAGAAGATCTCGATCAACTCCCCGGCGCTCACCGAGCCGGCGCTGATCGATGCGCTGAGCCGGCGCTTCGGCGCGCAGTGCGTGGTGGTGGGCATCGACAGTGAACGGACCGCCGCGGGTTACCGCGCCTTTCAGTTCACCGGCGACCCGAGCCGCGCTCGCGAGTCCGGCCGCGACGTGCTCGAGTGGGTGCGGGAAGTCCAGGATCGCGGCGCCGGGGAAATCGTGCTGAACTGCATGGGCAGCGACGGGGTGCGGCGCGGCTATGACCTCGAGCAGCTGCGCGCGGTGCGCGAGGTGTGCCGCGTACCGCTCGTGGCGTCCGGCGGTGCCGGCGCGAGCGAGCATTTTACCGCTGCGTTCCGCGATGCGGGCGTCGACGCCACCCTCGCTGCCAGTGTTTTCCACAACGGCGTCATCGCAATCGGGGCGTTGAAACAAGCCCTGCGCAGCGCCGGTATCGAGGTACGGCCATGAGCACCGCTCCCCCCCCCGGCGAGCCGTTGAACCCTGCGGACATCGAGCGACTCGATTTCGACAAACAGGGCGGTCTGCTGCCGGCCATCGTCACCGATGCGGCTGGCGCCGTGCGCATGCTCGGCTACATGAACCGCGAAGCGCTCGAGGAGACGTTCCGCCGCGGCCGCGTGGTGTTCTACAGCCGCAGCCGCGCCTGCCTGTGGGAAAAAGGTGAAACGTCCGGTCACACCCTGGAGT
>JAPTUI010000034.1 GCA_028067895.1 Pseudomonadota bacterium
ATCTGTGACGGATTCGAACCGTCGACCAGCGGATTAAAAGTCCTGGCGAAGCACCTGGCCACCCCATACAACACCAATAAACTCAATCACTTAGCGGCGTGACGCGGGGCCACTTGGTGCCGTTTTGAGGCAGCAAGTGGAGCAAAAGTGGAGCAGAAAGCGGCCCACAGCGGCGGTGCGAACACCGCCCCGGGCCTGACCACAACCGACCCCAGGAGGTCCGTCATGGCTAACGCTGATCCTACCTGTCCGCCCACGGGAGAACAGCCCTCTCCCATCGCCACCATCCGCGGATACCGCCGTACCGGCGGCGCCGTCGTCACAGTCTGCCGTGCCGGGCGGATCCACCGCTACCGCATCACCCTGCGCCGCTACGCGCTCCTGCGCAAGTGGACCGTCACCCACGCCGCGCGCCACTGGTGCACTTCGGGTTGGTGGGGCTGCAGTTCGATCGCGGTCTCCTTGTGGGAGGCACGGACATGAGCCTTTCCTACCGCCCTGTGCGCGCCCACCGTCCGTGTCAGACTGACAACGCAGCTCTTCTGTTGGCGATAGACTTGACGATTGACGGACGCGAGAGTGTACAGTGGTCCTTGCGCGGACCCGCTCGGCGTCATACACTACACGCATCATGCACACGGCCGCCAACAGCTCGCTCTTCCTCCGCTGTCGCTGGCGACGCCTCTGTATATCGCACTGTCGCGATTGATGAGGTCCATCCGCGCCCGAGCGGTGCGGATACTTCCAACCCATTGACTCTTGGCACTGGCCCCCGGCCAGTAGTCGCAGTGCGTCCCCGTGGCCGAGCGGTGAGGTGCCTGGACGCAACCCAGGCGAGGCGGGTTCGACTCCTGCCGGGGACTCCATCGATCAGACTCGCGTGCGCGCGTAGCTCAACTGGTAGAGCAGCGGTCTCCAAAACCGCAGGTTGGGGGTTCGAGTCCCTCCGCGCGTGCCATCGCTTCACGAAGAGATCTGTATGACTTCCGACATCGCCCGCTTCGTGCGATCGCGAGGCCCTGATCTCGATGAACAGCGTCGGCAACGCAGGCAACTTGCGCGCCGGCCGATGCTGCGTTACTCGGAAGATCACGAGCACCTGGAGCTCGACAAGCTGCTGCTTCGCGTCAGCGCCAGTGCCCGGAATTCGGAGCCGCAGTCGGCACCGCAGCCGACCCCTGCCCCCGAGCAGCCAGCCCGCACGCCGGAGCCGCTGGTGATCGACCGCCGCGGCATGGTGCGGGTGTTCTCATTCAAGGCCATCTGCACCGCCCGCGATCTCTTGTCGGGCGTGCGCGAGGCGGAGCGCAAGCGGTTTGAGGTGATCCTGGACCGAGCGGAACGCGATGATGGCTGGCGCTCGCTACCCTGGCGCGCTCTGCCCGGGAAAGACACGGACCGCGACGACCCGTTCCAGGATCTCGGCGCCGAGTATGCAAACTTCCGCGAGGTCATCGAGCACCTGCGGACGCAGTGGACCTGCGCGTCCCGCGCGCTCAATACCGCAGCAGCTCGAATCGACCCCTTCCTCCTGGTCGGCGATCCCGGCGTCGGCAAGACGTACTTTGCTTCGGCGCTCGCCTCCGCGCTTCGCGTGCGCATGGATGTGTACAGTGCGGGCGGTGCAGTCGATGCCATGCAGCTCTGCGGTTCGGACGCGCGCTGGTACGGCAGCCGGCCGGGACTCGTATACGACGCTCTGAGTCTCGGCGAAAGCGCTGCACCGCTCCTCGTCGTCGACGAGATCGACAAGATTGCACCACACAGCGGCGGCAATCGGGACACCCCGCTCAATTCTCTGCTCGATCTGCTGGAGCCGGAAAGCGCGCGCCGCTACCGCGATATGTCGGTGCAGCTCACCATGGACGCCAGTCACGTCCTGGTCATCGCCACTGCCAATGATGCGCGGGAACTTTCCGGGCCGCTGCGCTCGCGGCTGACGGAATTTCACGTTCAACCGCCGACCGCCGAACAGCGACGGCTGATCATCGAGCGGCAATTCGGGGCGCTGTTCGAGAGTCACCAGTGCCGTGATGACCTCGAGCTCGATGAGGCGAGCGTCGATGCGGCTACCGAAACGCCGGACCTCGATGTGCGCTCGCTCTTACGGATGCTGCGCACCGGTTTCGCCCGCGCTCTGGTTGACAATTCGGAGCGCGTGATTCTTGCGACGCCGCGCCGCGGATCGGGGCGGCGGAGGATTGGATTTGTGTGAGGTACCAAGATGACTATGAAGCTCGAATCGCAGCTCAAGGAGATTGAAGAATTCATCGCTTCGTCGCGACGTGTGTCCGATGGGATCCGCCGTCAGACCGCGCCGGGTGAGGACCGGACACGGCATGCGTTGCTAGCGTGGTCTCAAGGCGAAATATGCCGTGCTGACGCTATGGATTTGCTCGAAATCGACTGGTACGGCGATCTACTCGATGCGCTTGCCGAGCACGAAATCGACCGGCCAGATGCGCATCTGACCGCTGAGGATCGCACTGCCCTTGAGCGCGTTATGCCAATGCTTGCGGAATCGCTTGACGGCGACGGTGACCCTCGATACCAGCAACTCCGTGATCTGCACGACAAATAAACAAGCTGCGCTGCCCTCGCCGCTCCTCTCGGGATCGAGGTCTTTCACGTCAGACCACGCAGCGTAGCACAGCGAAGGCTCATCGTCGAAGATTACTCTGACCGGCTCGTCGAGTCCTCCCTCGACGCCTGCGGCGGCAAGGGAGGACTGTACACACCGCCCAAACGACAAGTCAGTCCATATCAGAACGACTGTCCGATACATGTTTGAGAGCATCAAACCGTTCCTTTGTCTTATCAAAAAAGGCACTATCCCTCTCAAACTCTCCGATAATCCAGTCTACGAACGCCGGGCTGTAACGGGGTGATGCATAATTCTGCGTATAGCAGAATTCTATATTCTTCTGAACTTCATGCACGCGCCTAATGCACAGTATGTCATGACGCGTTATGTGCTTCCGTTGTCCTAGCCTGGAGTTCACCTCTACAACAACTTCCTTCTGGCGAAACGGGTGAGTCTTATCTATGGGGACAGCATAGTAAGCCGGGGCAGATGGGTCGCTGGTAAACTGGAGTGGCAGCACGCCTGCGGGGTGACTCGGTTGTGACTCCGGCGGAACGATGGCGATGCGCGAACCCGTCGGCGCCTCAACGACCTTTGTTATGCCTTCCATCCAGAACTTTTTTACCTCCTCCAAACGGCGTTCGACAAACTGCCGAAGATCCTCGGAATTACCTGGTTCGCTCTTCGCGCCATGTCTGAAGTAAACCGTACCGACAGAGAATATTGTCTTCTGCTGTCCTGGCATTGGCTCGAATGTGCCAACTCTTGTGAACACCACGGGAATCTTTGTGTCGCCTATTAGCATGGCGACGATCTGTGAAGCGCATTTCTCGCACTCGATGATCTCAAATGCATGAAAATGCGATCCGGTATATTTATAAATTTTGTTCGTTAGGTCCGCTGGATCGACGCCCAGAAGTTGGCTTACATCCGTGTGTGAAGGTTGTCCACCATCATCCAACCCAAATAGGATAATGCCGCCACCTGAATTGGCCATTGCGGCAAGGTCCTTCAGGAGCGCCAACCACTC
This sequence comes from Pseudomonadota bacterium, assembly GCA_028067895.1. Classification (GTDB taxonomy): domain Bacteria; phylum Pseudomonadota; class Gammaproteobacteria; order Steroidobacterales; family Steroidobacteraceae; genus 13-2-20CM-66-19. The sequence continues at coordinate 3,615 of JAPTUI010000034.1, forward strand.
CCCCGGCGCGCCGACATCAAATGAACTCTTGAAGTCTACCTCAGCCGATTCTGAGGACCGGTCGAGTGCCGCGCGAAGCACTTCGTCGATAACGAGCCCCATAATCAGGCTCCCCCTAATTGTTAACTGCCGATCATCATCCGATAACCGTTCAAAGCCTCGTTCCTACAGCTTCAACGACGCGCCGAACCGTATCCAGCACGGTGTCCGCGCTGTCCAGGAGATCTGCCTGACTCCGTACGCGGCGTTTTCTTGCATATGCAGATAGATCGATATCCAGCTCGTGGATGATCTTATTGCGAATGGTGAAGATCTCCTTCAGCCTCGGTATATCTATTTTCACTACCTTGTTATCAACCCCGAGTGCCGCGGCGGTTCTCAATATCTCCTCAGCGGACTGCAGTGAATCTCCGGTTAAGTCCTTAATGTAATCTTCAATCAACCTGCGCCGAGGTTCCCTATCCGCGAGGACGGATGCTAAAAATTTGGCGCCTGAATATAACTCGATTGCATCGGACTCGCCGTTTATGCGCTTGTGAATGAATCTTTCAAAGCCATCGCGAACAGACTGGTCCTTCTCCAGCAATGGCTCAATGGTATCCCGAATGGTTTGTTTCAAGACAGCGTCGACGCCTGCGCAACTCATGACAAGCGCCGCACGCAGTATGTCCTGTTCTTGATCTGTCAATACGCCGCGAGGCTTTCCTCGCTTCGCTTTCGCGTCGTCGAATGCCATAATCAACGCAGAAACCGCGATATGCGTGTACTGATAGATCGACGCGGACTTTGAAAGAATATTTGAGGGTGGTAGTACAGATATGGTGTTTGGGCAGTGAAGAGTTGTCATAACTGTGACGACCAGAGTCAGCTAATGGTGGTTGCACGTCTGGCTATTGCGGATTCGTTTGTTCAAGGCAGTCTCGCCAGCTCAGGCTGCCTCGCGTTCGATCAGGTAATCCGCAATTGCCTCCACGGAACGTAAAGGGCGAAAGCGTATATCAAACTTGTCCGCCTCAGCTTCCAACTCCTCTTCAGCCGCTTTGACCGCTGATTTCAAGGATCCGTCCTTGCGGGTCTCGAACACAATCGGTCGATGAACGAGTAGTTCATAGGACATCGATGGGGCACATAGGGTCAGCGAATCTGCAAGGACACCGGCGTCGAGCTGGTGCAGGTCCCAAAGCCGCGCCTTTGCACGATCGACTTGTGATGACACTTGACTGGAAGACTTTGATTGGAGGGTCGCGAAGTTCGCAACGATGAACTTCCCTACGAACCCATATCGCAATGCGCGGGACGATTGCGATCGACGAAATTGCTTTCTGAAGTGGTCGCGTAACTCGGGTTGCCGGCCGACAACTTGTTGGCGAATCTTCGACTCGAGCCATCCACCGCCCTCCGCACTTTCCGCTACCGCCGCTATCTCCGTAGTCGGCATGAAGTTGACCGCACTGAGAGCGGAGACCTGCTGAATCGCAAGACGCGCGAGATCTGCGAGGCCGGTGCCGGCACCGCGCCGTTCTGGGCCCAATACGAGCCCCTCTATTCTGTCCGCCAGCTCACTGAGCCCTCCAAGTCCTGCTCTAGCGAGAACATGCTGTGCTTCCGAAACGATCAGGTCGGCAGACCATGCGAGAGCAGCGGCTGCAGCACCATAGATGCATGAGAAGCGTCCGAGGTCTGCTACGGGGACGACCACAAAAGACGAATCATCAGCCGCTGCCACCGCGATACAGATGCGCTCCCCTGAGCCCGTCAGTGGTTCAAGATACAGCGGTACCCAGCGCCCCGCATGAGTGCTGCGGCGCTTTGGCATCTGGTCTAACAACTGGGCAACTTCACTCATGGAACTGGTCCTAGCGGCAGACCCGGGATTCCGAGAATGCTCTCGATTCGTGGTGCGACCGAATGGACACGCTCTATCACAAAATTGGTGAGCGCGTCGAGGTCCAGGTTCGACAATTGTGTCACCACGTGCGCGAGTCGGGTAGCCCGTACAGTATCGACGGTCGAGAAGCGCTGTACGACGGTGTGACAGGTCTGCATCGCGAGCATCTTTTCGGGCGGCTTCAGCCATATTGCCATTGCCTTGCCAAGCTGGTTTTGCGTGACGACGTCGGGCCGTAGATTCACGGCTTGCCATTTGTCCCCGGTGAACGCGTGGCTATGGTCAATTAACCAAGCCTCGCCGGGCGCGCCGACGAGGAGATTGCCGGGATGGCGATCCGCATTCGCGATCCAGTCGTCAAAGGCTGCCGCAGAGTACCAATGTGGCCACGCTCGCAGTAATTGCTCCCGAGCCGTCGGACTCTGAAGATCGAGGCGCCGTAGGGCAGACTGGCAAGCAATCGCCTCGACCGCGAATGCCGGCATCACGGTGAGTCCGTGAGCAGCCATCAGCGGTGAATTGGGATAATCAGCGCGGTGCACTTCAACCAAGAATCCCCTTGGAATCGGCAGCCCGGCTATCCGCCCCAAGACGGATGCGAGCAATTCATTGACCAGCTGTCGGCTCGGCAGAAATTTAATGTACGCCGACAGACGTGCTGAACCGACTTCGATTAGACCCCGATACGTTTCGTTGACTCCCTTGTCGACCGTCAGGAGCGTGCCACCAGGGAGCGCATGTCCGAGCTCGATCATACGATGTCTGGTTCAGGTACGACGCATGTGATGCATGGCAGTCAGGTGGCTCCCAGCACCTTCATCGCGGCCGTCTTCGGGTCGCCGTAAAAGATCGGATCCACCTGTTCCATGATGTCAGCGCTGACGTCGAGAAAGTTCCGCTTGTTCTCGATAGGAATCAGCGCGCGTTTAGCGCCGTTGTCCTTGGCGACTTGCAAAGGTTCCGTGAGGGAGCGCAGCGGCTTGATATTGCCCTGGACGCTCATGTCGCCCAGGATCAGCAGGGCTGGACTCACAGGGGCTTTGCGCAGCGCCGAGTAGGCGGCCACGAAGAGTGCCACGCCGATCTCCGCTTCGACGCGGTTCGCCAGCAGATCGATGAGCTCAACGTGCAGGTCTGAGGTATCGAGGTCGCGGCCGATACCGAGTTCCGCCTTTTTAGCGAGCAGGAAGCCGAACGCCCGCTGCACAGATTCCTTCGCCGCGCCCATGATGCCTCCGGCGATCTTGAGCTTCCCGGTGCCCTCAGCAACGGAAACCTCGAGGCGATAGAGGCCCACCGTGCCATCGGCGGTCACACCTGCCGTGTACACCGTTCCCGGTGCGATCGGGTCCTGCGAGATGAGATCGCGGCCGCCCTGTTCGGGCACACCGACAAATTTCTCCTCGCCGCTGTCGTTCAGGACGTAGCTGAAGGAGGTATGGTAGTACTCGAAGGAGCCCATCTTTTTCAACTGCTCCTTGACGCGCCGGCGGCTCTCGATCGCCAGTTCGAGAATCTCCGCCAGGTCATCCTGCGAGACTTCCCCGTGCGGGAAGAGGATTTTCATCAGCCCGGAGACGGTCTTGCGCACGGCCTTACGGTCCCGCGCATTGAGGTGGGCGCCGAGCGAGAAATGCCGGTCGATGATCTCCGTAAAGTTGTGCCTGCGCATCTCGCGCAGCGCTTCGGCGAGATAGTCGACCACGAAGCCGTAGTGTTCGGTGAAGAGCTCATTGCGCATCTTCGGCATCTCCCAGCCCGGGAGATAGCAGTGGAGGCGGTCGATGAAGGCCATGTCGTCGCGGATGACGTCCGGCATAGGCGCGAACAGATGTCCCGTCTGCACCATGACGTCGACCGGCTGATTGGTATTGCCGAACATCGCGATGCTGGCATCCCCAGAGACGGCTTCCTGGCCGCGCTGGTAGGTACCCGATTCGCAGAAGGTCTTCATCGTCGTGACGACCTCCTTCGGCATCTTCTGCAGGTCCGCGACCTCATCGAACCCGACCACGTCCCAGATCTGGACCATGCCCTTCTGCCGGCCGGACATGTGTCCGAAGAGGTTTGCCACAGTCGTGCCGCCCGTGAGGAGCGCGGCGTAGGGGGAGATCTCCTGGATCACGTAGGTCTTGCCAGTGCCTCGCGGACCGAGCTCGACCAAGTTGTAGTTGCGCTCCGCGAGCGGAATTAGCCGGAGCAGGAACAGCAGCTTGAGTCGCCTGGACATCTCCCCCGGCTCGTAGCCCATGCTGCGCAGCATGAAATCGAGCCACTCGTCGGTCGTGAATTCCTTCCGGACCCGGCGGTAGTCCTCGAGATCGAAAGAGGCGATCTGGATGGGCGTCAGTTTCTCGATCCAGAAGGGGTTCTTACCCCCCGACTCCTCGTCGGACTCGAAGCGCATGTCCACCTGCGCCCACACCCCGCCCATGACCAGCCGCTCGTACTCCCGGACATAGTGCTCCGGGATGTGAACGTACTTGTGGCCGAAGTTCGTCACCTCGGCCCAGTAATCCGAATCGACGAGTCGGACTTTGACCTTGTCGATAAATGAGTGACGCCCCCGATCTTTGACCGTCGCCTGCGCCTTCATGGACTCATCCGCCCGGATGTAATTGTGGGCGAGGGTATCGTTGACGACCTGCAGCCCCATCTGGATGGAGGTTTCGTCCGAGGACGCGCAGTACTTCCCGAGCAGGAATTCGAGGACGAACACCGGGACATTGGCGCCCACCTTCACCTTGCGCACGAGGTCCTTGCGGACCACCTTGCCGGCAAAGAGGCGATTCACCTTGTCATCGAGTGCGTCACGGGCGGGTGATGAGGCGATCATGGATCAGGTTCCGAGTTGCACCGGAATATCGGCCGGCGAACGATACAGTTCGGCATCGGTCCGCGGATCCTGGACGACGACGCGCAGCGTTCGAACCTGATCGTCATCGAGGAGAAGCGCGACGGTCACGGGCTTTCCTGGAATGAGTCTCACGGTCCCGGTATTACGGTCGAGCTCTCCGTCCACTACCATGCCGGCGCGGCCGACCTGTCGTCCGCCGGTAAGCAGCAGCGGCAACACCGAATGCTCGGTCAGCAGATCGCCCTGCAGCACGATACTGAAGATCCGATTGGTGATCTTTTCCGGCATCCCGGTGACGGATAGCGAGCCCGCCGTCGGCGCCTTAGCGCCGCTGCCGCGCGAGCGCACCGTCACTACCGGGATCAGAATCTCCTGCAACGAGGTTGCCCCGTGATGGAAGGTGAGGTCGCCGCCCGCCTTGAAGACCCCGCAGCCGCGCGGAAAGACGAAATCGAGATCCGAATCGTAGCCGAGCGCCGTCGCCGCGACGCGCACGCAGCCCGAGGGGGTTTTACCGCCTCGTCCGATCCAGCAGCGGCGGTGTAGTTCAACTGTTTCGCCGCCCGGGGCGTCGATCCGCATGGACTCCTCGCGTTCGGAGGCGAACAGGTGTCCGTGATCCGCTGCCACCACGGCCTCAACGACACCGACAGCCGCGAGCTTGCGTACGGCGCGGGCTAGATTGTCGATCACCGTATGCATCACCTGGCGGGCCTGGTAGGTGAAGCCCCCTTCACCGGCATGATCGAGCTCCTGAGAGCGGACGATCACGACCTGAGCCCCCTCGACCTTCTTGGCGAGCTTGGAGCGCGGCAGGCCCAGCAGCTCATCCAGCGTCAGATCGACCAGTGCGGGGATCCTCGCGGCGAGGAATTTCCGCCGGCTCGGCCAGTCTGGCAGGAAGGTTCCCTCGATGCGTGAGCCGAGTTTCCCGCCTTGCTCCACGACGGCAAAGCTGGCTGAGGCGCCGGGGAGGAGTGCAGCCATCCCGACCGGAGTAATGCTCGGGAGCGCAGCCAAGGCGGCCTTGATCTGCACCTCGGAGGTTGATGCACCGTCTGGCGGCTGCAGCCGCTGCACGAGCTCAAC
>JAPTUI010000556.1 GCA_028067895.1 Pseudomonadota bacterium
GTGCCCGGGGATGCCGCTGTACTGGTGCGCGAGCTGCGAGAGCGCATCGACCAGGTTGTGCGCAGCGTCATCGCCGTGCCAGGTGGCGTAGGTGAAGCCGATCAGGTCCGAGAGCGTGTCTTCCCGGAAGAACTGCATCAGGGAGCTGCCCGCGAGCCGGTACGGCCGGTTGAAGACCTGGGCATCGAGACTCGGCGGCTGCGGGGCGAGCGCCGCGGTACGCTGCAGCGACCCGTGCAGTACGTTGGCGCTGCTCGCGACCCATTTGAAGCCGAACCGCTCGAGCATCTCGAGCGTGGGGCGGCTGACGGCTCCCTCGGACGGCCAGCAGCCGACCGGCCGCGTACCGAAGGTTTGCGTGAACAGCCGCAGCCCCTCGCGCACGTGCCACTCGGCGCGCTGCGGCCCACCGGGATAGCCGGAGAGCTTCGGTAGCGGCAGGTTGGGCATGGCCTCGCGCGCCGCCTGGAAATCGAACAGCAGCGGCATGATCGGATGACCGTACGGGGTGACCGACAGCTCGCAGCGGCCCTGTTCGCTCAGGCGCCGGTAGCGCGGCACGATCTGTGCGAGCAGCGAGCCGATCAGCGTGAGCAGTTCGCGCCGCTGCGCCGCGGTGAAGCCGCGGCCCTGCTCGGTGAGGCGGCTGACCAGCGGGTCGCTGCGGCGCACCGTCTCGCCCATCCACGCCAGGTGATACCACACGGCCAGATCCTGGATGAACTGGTCCGAGGCGTAGCTGACGCGTTCGGGCGTTGCGAGCGTGTCGGCGATCGAGGCGAGTTCGAGATACGGTCCGAAGCGCTCGATCATTTGCTTGCGCTGGGCGCGCAGGCAGGCATGCAGGCTCTCGAGCCGCTCGCTCGGTGCGCTCGGGACCGGATCCGGTCCGAGCAGGGCGAGCACCGGGTCGGGCAGCGCGCTGCCGGTGCGCAGATGATCGGCGACCGCGCTCGCAAGGGCCTCGATCTGCTCGAGAAGGACCGGCGTGAAGTTCACCACCGCGCGCGCCTGCGGGATCGCCTCGAGGTGCGCCGCCATGTCGGTGTAGTCTTTGATGGCGTGCAGGTACGTCCAGGGCAGCACGTAACGCCCGGTGAGCGCGTCTCGGTACTGCGGCTGATGCATGTGCCACAGCAGAACCACCGGCAGGCGTTGAGTCGACATCGGTGGCTCAGCTCGTAATGCGCCGCAGCATCTCGGCGGTCACCAGCACGACGCCCTTGTCTGTGACCAGGAAGCGCGCGGCATCAGCCTCGCGGTCGACGCCGATGCTCATGCCGTTCGGGATTTCGCTGCCCTCATCGATGATGGCGCCACGGATCACGCAGCCGGCGCCGATGCGGGTGTTGGGCAGGATCACCGAGCGCTCGATGGTGCTGCGCTCCTCGACCCGTACGTTGGAGAACAGCAGCGACTCGCGCACATATGCGCCGGAGATGACGCACCCGGCCGAGACCATCGAGTTGATTGCGAGCCCTCGCCGGCCGTCCTCATCGAGAATGAATTTCGCCGGCGGCTGGTGCACCTGGTAGGTCCAGATCGGCCAGTCCTCGTCGTAGATGTTCAGTTCCGGCTCGACGTGCACCAGCTCGAGGTTCGCCTCGTAGTAGGCATCGAGCGTGCCGACGTCGCGCCAATAGCTCTGCGCCCGGGTCTTCACGTCCTGAAACGGGTAGGCGAATACCTGCAGGCTGCCGGCGATGGCCTTCGGCAGGATGTCCTTGCCGAAATCGTGCGAGGACGTCTCATGGGTCGCATCCTCGCGCAGGAGCATCTCGAGCAGCCGGGTGTTGAATACGTAGATGCCCATCGAGGCGAGGATCGTGTCCGGCCGGCCCGGCAGCGTGTCGGGCACCTCGGGCTTTTCGCTGAACTTCGTGACCCGGTTCCACTCCGTCGCGGTGAGCACGCCGAAGTGGCGCGATTCGCTCGCCGGCACCTCGACCACCCCCATGGTGACATCCGCGCCCTTCTCCACGTGGTAGGCGATCATCGGGCCGTAATCCATCTTGTAGATGTGATCGCCGGCGAGGACCAGCACGTGTTTCGGCCGGTGCGATAGGATCAGCTCGATGTTCTGGTAGACCGCATCCGCGGTGCCCTGGTACCAGTTCGCGCCCATCTGCTGCTGGGCGGGCACGACCTCGATGAATTCGCCGAATTCTCCGCGCAGGTAGCTCCAGCCATGCTGTACGTGCGCGATGAGCGACTGTGCCTTGTACTGCGTCAGGATGGCGATCTGGCGGATGCCGGAGTTCACGCAGTTCGAGAGCACGAAGTCCATGATGCGGAACTTGCCGCCGAAGGGCGTCGCTGGCTTGCAGCGGTTCGCGGTGAGATCCTTCAGCCGCTCCCCGCGCCCTCCGGCCATGATGATCGCGAGCGTGCTGCCGGTGAGCCGACTCACGTAGCGTCCGGAGGAGGTGCGCGCTGGTTGTCGCATCATGGGCCCGAGGCTCTCCTGTGGGTGTGACGAGCCCTATCCTAGCAGTCTCGCGCGGCGCTCAAAGCCATTTCATCAGGCCCATGCCGAGCGGATGGGCGAGCAGTTCGTGCCACGGGTAGATGCGCACCTCGGTCGCGAACTGGCCGCATCCCGGCGGCTCGGCCTCGAGCGCAAAGACCGCTGCCCCGTCGGTCCACTCCCCGGTGTGGCGCAGCGGCGCGCGCCACACACCCGGGCGCGGCTGCATGCTGAAGGCGCACAGCGGCGGCGGCTCGCTGCTCGAGTGCGGCAGCAGGCGCCGGGCGTGGAATTCGATGCGCACGTCCTCGGGCTGCAAGCCGCGCAATTGGGCCGCGACACGCAGCTTCACCCGCTGTTCACGGGTGATCTCGGCCGAGGCATCCTCGATCAGGCGCAGATCGAGGCGGCTCCAGGCGCCGCGGATGCGCTGCTGCCACTCGGCCAACTGGCGCGCGCCCGCATAGTCGTGCATCGCGAGCCGGCGGTGCTGCTCGGCGGCCGGGCGGTAGAGCTTCTCGGTGTAATCGCGCAGCATCCGGTCCATGTTGAACCGCGGGATGACGGTCATCATGGCCTGTTTGGCGCGGCGGATCCACTCCGGAGAGCGTCCGCTCACGTCGCGCTGGTAGTAGAGTGGGATCACCTCTTCCTTGAGCGTGTGCAGGATCAGCTCCGACTCGATCGCATCGCGCCGGTCCCAGTCCTGCACGGCCGACGGCGGGATGCCCCAGCCGTTGTCCGCCATGCAGCCCTCGGCCCACCAACCGTCGAGAATGCTCAGGTTCAGCCGGCCGTTGATGGCCGCCTTGATGCCCGAGGTGCCGCTCGCCTCGAGTGGCGCGATCGGCGTGTTGAGCCAGACGTCGACACCGGAGACCAGTGAGCGGGCGAGCTGCAGATCGTAGTCCTCGAGGAAGATGATCCGGCCGATGAACTCCGGTGAGGTCATGAGCTGGCGGATCTCGCGCAGCACCTGCTTGCCCGGTTCATCCGCCGGGTGCGCCTTGCCGGCGAACAGCAGCACGACCGGCCGCTGCGGGTCGTTGAGCAGGCGGGCGAGCCGGGCGCGGTCGCGCAGCAGCAGCGTCGCGCGCTTGTAGGTGGCGAAGCGGCGCGCAAAGCCGATGGTCAGCACGTCGGGACGGGTCGGATCGAGCAGCCGCGTGATGCGCGCCAGCTGCGCCAGGCTCAGGCCCTTGCGCGCGTACTCGCGCTCGAGCCGCTGGCGCACCGCATCGAGCATCTTGGCCTTAACCGCCTGCGAGGTCTCCCAGAACCGCTCATCGGGCACGGCCTCGAGGCCGCTCCAGAACGCCACGTCACTCAGCCGCTCGCCCCAGTCGGGACCGAGCTCGGCGTCGAAGAACCCGCTCCAGAGCTTGTGCAGGAAGGTCGGTACATGCACCCCGTTGGTCACGAAACCGACCGGATTGTCTTCGGGCCGGATCTCCGGCCAGTGATCGGCGCACAGCTGCGCGGACACGGCGCCGTGGATGCGGCTCACGCCGTTGATGTGGCGCGCACCGTTCAGCGCCAGGCGCGTCATGTTGAACATGCCCGGCACCGACGGGGCGCTGCCGAGTTCGAGGAAGCGCTCGACGGGCAGGCCCAGATCGTTGATGAAGTCCTGAAAGTGCTCGAGGATCAGACCGTGCCCGAACGCATCGTGTCCGGCGGCCACGGGTGTGTGCGTGGTGAACACGCAGGCCGCCGCGGTCGCCTCGAGTGCCGCCTCGAACGGCAGTTCGCGGCTCATGTGCTCGCGCATCAGTTCCAGGATCAGAAACGCCGCATGACCCTCGTTGAGGTGCCAAGCCGCGGGTGCAAGCCCGAGCGCTCGCAGCGCACGGACCCCGCCGATGCCGAGAATCATCTCCTGGCGCACCCGGGTCGACTCGTCCCCGCCGTACAACCGCCGGGTGATGTCCCGGTCCGACGGGGCGTTCTCGGGCGTGTTGGTGTCGAGCAGATACACCGGGACCCGGCCGGCCTGCGCCCGCCAGATCCGCGCTGCGACATTGCGGCCGCCGATGCGCACGGTGATCGAGATCCACTGTCCCGCGGCATCGAGCACCGGCTCGACCGGCAGGTCCCGCGGGTCGTGCGGCTTGTACTCAGCGTGCTGCACGCCGTCGTCATCGACCGTCTGGGTGAAATAGCCCTGCTCGTAGAGCAGACCGATCGCCACGAAATGCGCCCCGGCATCGCTCGCGGCTTTGCAATAGTCCCCGGCGAGCACGCCGAGGCCGCCGGAGTAGATCGGAAAGCTCTCGTGAAAGCCGTACTCGGCACAGAAGTACGCCACCAGCGGCTCACCGGCCGGCGGCTGGGCGGCCAGATAGGTGTCGAGCAGCTGCAGCGCCGCGTGATAGCGGCCGAGATACTGCGGATCGCCGGCCGCCGTGTCGAGGGCGGATTGGCGCACGCAGCGTAGCATCAGCCGGGGATTGCCCCCGCATTGCTTCCACAGCTCAGGCTCCAGGTCCTCGAACAGGGCGCGGATCGGGCGATGCCAGCTGAAAAACAGGTTGCTGGCGAGTTCCGGTAGGCGCGCGAGCGCCTCGGGAATGACGGGGGTGATTTCGAGCAGCGTATTGCGCATGGCACCGGGATTGGAAACGATGAGTGCCGGGAAAGTCTAGCCGCTTCGACCCGGTCGTGCGCGCATCGGGTCGTGCACTCTTGTGGTGCATCGCCCGAACGGGCCGCATGTGCGAGAATGCCGAGCCGTCGCGCAAGCTGGAGCGTGTCATGCGAAACGGTCTGAGCATTCGGGCGGGAATGGCGGTCGCGCTTGCGGTCGCGCTTGCGGTCGGGCTGCTGGCCGGGCTGACGCCTATGCTGGCGTGCGCCCAATCCATGCCACTCGAGAACCTCGATCACTTTCCGCGTGCCACGCTTGTGATCGAGGCGGGCGGGCACGTGCGCCGGTTTCGGGCGTGGATTGCGGACACGACGGCCCGTCAGGCCCAGGGACTGATGTTCGTGCGCGACCTGCCGGCCGACGAGGGCATGATCTTCCCCATGCATCCGCCGCAGGTGGCCCAATTCTGGATGGCCAACACGTACATTCCGCTCGACATGCTGTTCGTGGCGCCCGGGGGGCGCATCGAGAAAATCACGGTCAATGCCAAGCCGTTTTCCCTGAAGACGATCAGCTCCGGCACGCCCGTTGAAGCGGTGATCGAGATTGGCGGCGGGGAGGCGCGCACCCTCGGCATCACGGTCGGCTCGCTCGTCCGCTGGACGCCCGTCGCCGCCCAATAGCGGCAGATCTGCCCAACCCTCGATTCACCTGCACAGACCGCTCCGCGCAGCCCGCAAGCCTGCGCGCAGCGGTCTGTGCAGGTCATCTGGCGTGTTCCGCAGCGCATCCTATTGCACCCAACGCGGGCTCAAATTGCGTTCCAGCCACGGCATTCGCAACTATTGTTGTGCATGCGCAACGATTGAAAGTGCGATCATTGCGAAGAAAATACCTTATAAATCAATCTGATAGAGCTTTATGGCCCGACGGCCCCCATCCTGTTTTGCATTCACGCTTTACTTGAACAGGCGCGTCGTTTAGTGTCCGCCACAAGCCTTCTGAGGCACAGCGTGCTGTGCCCTCAGGCGCGATTTTTTTAAGGAATCGCTCAAAGGGCCTTAGGCCAACAACATATGCGACGGCGAGCCTTCGGGCCGCCACGGAGAACGTTCATCGTGGAAAACTACACTGTCAGACACGCTGTCCGACGCGCGCTCGCCATCGGCGCGATCGTTGCGGTGGGCGCGGGTGCGATGCTCGCGAACGCGAAACCCGCGCCGACGCCGAAGCCGCAGTCGGATTCCCAGTCGGTGCCGGCACCGGCGGCCAAGAATGAGGCTGCCCAGCTTCAGACCATTGTGGTTACCGGCAGCATGATCCCCAGGCCGGCGTCAGAGACGTCGACAGCCATAACGATCATCACGGCTAAGTCGCTGAAGAACATGGGTCTGACGAACGTCGAGCAGGCCGTCGACAACGTCACCTCGAACGTTCCGGGCGTCAACGTCGCGCAGTCGGTGGGGCAGTTCACGGGCGGTGGATCTTATGCGGACCTCCGCGGCCTGGGCGCTGGTCGTACGCTGGTCCTGCTCGATGGCCATCGCCTCGCTAACAACGTGGTTGCCGGCAATGCCGTCGATCTCAATGGCATTCCGTTCTCGGCCATTCAGAGCATCCAGGTGCTGCGCGAAGGCGCATCGGCGGAGTACGGCTCGAATGCCATCGCTGGCGTGATCAACTTCATCACCCGGAGGGACTACCAGGGTGGTGAAATCAACGTCGACATCGACCACCCGCAGGAAACGGGCGGCGGCTCCGGCAACGCGAGCTTCACCTGGGGCCATGGTAGCCTGGTGCGTGACGGCTACAACTTCATGATCACGGGAAGTTACAGCAAGCAACAGGAGCTGCAGGCGCAATACCGCTCCTTCGCGGCGACCGGCTACAATCCGGCGCGTGGCTTGGCTAACCTCAATGGCTCCACCGGGCCGTGGCCGGGATCATATCAAGATGCCAACGGAAATCTCTGGCAGACGGGCTATCCGCAGTGCGCGGGCAATCCGTATCTGACGACCGCGCCGGGTTACTGCGCTTACGAATACTCCGCGGCAGTCGATTTGATCCCTGCGTCGAGCGAACTGTCCGGCTTGGTGTCCTTCACCAAGGAGCTGCCGGACAATAACACCCTGCGGTTGCAATATTTTTACACGCGCTCCAAGGTCACCACCTTCGGAGGGCCGATCAGCTACGGCTTTACCATGACGCCTACGGCCGATCCGCTCTATTTTCCGACGGCGGCCAACTCGGTTTGCTCCGGCGGGGCGGCGAATTGCACCACGGCTACGCCGGATCTGTCGGGCCCAATTACTGCTTACTGGACTGATCCGAACAACAATCGATATTCGGATAACATCAATACCGAGCAGCGCGTCCTGTTGACCTTCGCCGGCGACAACGACGGATGGAATTACGCAGCGAATCTGAACTACAGCGTCAACAAGAACACAGCTGGGACTACCGCCGATTACCCCAATGAGTCTGTGCTCGCACCGAATGGCGTTCTTAGCCCTCTGATCAATCCGTTTGGACCGCAAAGTGCCGCGGGCCAGCAGTTGATCAACAGCTCCTATCTCAATGGTGTGTACGCGGACGGCCAGCTGCAGCACTGGAGCATCAGTGGGCACGCCCGCCATCGTCTCGGCGATGCGTTCTACAAGGGACACCCGGCAGAGCTGGCAATCGGTGCGGAGGCGCGCGTAGACCGCATCAACTTTGCGTCGACTCCGCTCGCGAATACTCTGTATGACGCGCTCTTCTATCCGCCCACTGCGATCTCGGGCACGCGTCAGGCACAGGCGATTTATGCGGAACTGTATGTGCCGATGAGCAGTCACTTGGATGTCACGATTTCCGATCGTGAGGACCGATACAGCGACTTTGGTACGACCAACAACGGCAAGCTGGCGATCCGTTACCAGCCGTCGCGCTATGTCACGTTCCGAGCGGCCGCATCGACGGGCTTCCGGGCGCCCTCGCTCACCGACCTGTATTCCCCGAATACTTTCGGTGCTACTGGCGGTACGATGGGTCAAGGTAACCCAATCTGCACCTCCGGGAATTACAACGCCGAGTTCACCCACACGGTGTGCAGTAATCAGGGTATGGGGCTGTATGGCGGTAACCGCAACCTGCAGCCGGAGACCTCGCAGAACTTTGACTTCGGCGTTATCGTCGAGCCGATTACCAACCTTGGTATCACGTTGGACTACTATCGGATCAACCTCAAGAACGCGATTGGGGGCATTCCGAGTGCGGCCATCTACGCCAATCCGACGCAGTTCGCCAGTCAGTACGTTCTGAATAACCTCGGGACGCTGACCCCGGCTAATGGCGCGGCTGTGCAGTGTCCGTCGTACACGGCGGCGAGCTGCGGCTACATTCTGCAGACCACTCAGAATACGGGCGGTCTCACGACCGACGGCTTCGATCTGAGTGCGCAGTACATGATGAATACGCGCTACGGAACGTTCCGCGCCGATTTGGAAGGAACGCTGATTACGCACTTCCGGGTGCAGGAGTACACGGGCGGGCCGCAAATTGACCTGCTCGGCTGGTACAACCAGGGCAACCAGCCTGCGATCCGCTGGCAGCACGTTCTGCGGTTCGGTTGGACGAATCCGAACGGACTCTGGAGCGCCGGCATCACCAATCGCTTCTTCTCGTCTTATATCGACGAGTTCCCGAATGGGGCCGGAAACCAGCGTATTGTCGGCAGCCAGTCGACTTGGGACGTGTATACGTCGTACAAGCCGATCAGGCCGCTTACCGTGCTGTTTGGAATTCGGAACGTGTTCAACAAGAATCCTCCGTTCTCCAACCAGACGGGCAACTGGCCTGCCGGCTACAACCCGGTCTTCTCCAATCCGTTGCTCCGGGACTTTTACTTGAATCTCACGTACAAGTTCTGATCCAGAGCTAGTCTGATGCGGCCGTCGGCGCCCACTGCTGAAGTGGGCGCCGACGTCAACGGCAGACCCCGCGCAGTGTCGGTTCCGGGCATCCTTTGCCCGGGTCACGCTGAGGGTTCATTAAAAGCCCCGCCTCGTGCGGGGCTTTTTTTGTGGTGCGCCCGGCAGGGCGCACCCACTCTGAGGTGAAAGTCCTCTGCACACCCGGCAAGGGGAAGTGCTAGCTGCACGGCAAGGGCTGCCTGGGCGACCGGGGGTCTGAAGGAAGCTGGAGGCAAAACGCTGGCGTGACGAACAGGAAGCGGATAGAGGCGGCGCACTGGGGTGAGACGGCCATAATCGTCAAAGCCCGGTACTTGCACGGAACGGTGCGACGTAGATCCGACGCGCATAAGCGTGACAGTGGGTGCGCAATACCCGGGGAGATCTGGCGGTGTGCCGCTGTGCTACGGGGATCGAGAGGTCCTCGGAGGCACCGCCA
>JAPTUI010000033.1 GCA_028067895.1 Pseudomonadota bacterium
AAGAAATAGTTTCTACGCGACGGCGTCTCGGTGCATTGAACCGTGCCCGGGCTTTTCGGAGTCTCAAATCGGTTAGACGGGAGGCCGACGGTGAGCCGTTCGTATTCATTGGAATGCGCGAGTCTCGATGCGCCCGGCAGTTTTGGTGGCCTGACGTCTAGATTCTGCCAGGGTACCGGTGGATCACGCTACCCTACGCAGACGCATCTCGACGCGCATGGCGGCTGCAGTCGCCATATTCACGAGCGTCTCAAGGGCAAATCGGTTGATCCTGCCGCGCATCAGGTTCGAGAGGCGCGGCTGGGTCACGCCGAAGAGCTTGGCGGCTTGGGCTCGCTTGAGCTTGGCGCGGGCAATATGCTCCTGCAGGGCCATCGTGAGTGTTGAGCGCAGCTTCATGTGCTGTGCTTGCTCTCTGGTCTCCTCGATCGCGTCCCAGACACTGTCATGGCGATTGCAGGTCATGAGCGTGATTCCCTTACCAATCTCCGGAATCTCCAGGCTGCCGAATTGCTGTCCGAATCGCGTGTGTGTGGCGTCTGCCTTTGGAAGCAGTGCAGCACGTAGAGGGCGGAGACGAAATTCGCACCGAATATCACTCGGAACGCTCCGGTGGTATCCGTGATGCGGATTACCCGCTGGCGCCGCGGCGGTCCGCTGATGGAGGCGAAGTTCGACTGGTGGCGGTGGAACTCGGGTGGCGGTGATCCTAGAGCCAAACACGAAGGGAAGTGTAAGTTATTGAAGTGACACGTTATTGTTCCCTGGGCGGTGTGACCGGAGTGCCTGCGGTTTGCGTGCTCTCGCGGCAGGGGCAGCAGCCGAGGGGTCGCCTATGATCGGAGGTGATTCGCTCGATCCGCCGTGCGCGAATCGCGTGCGCACCCCATAATTCAGGGTATGGATCACAGTAGCAATATACTGCCGATTTCAGGTCAGGTCGCAATCCCGCTGAATGAGATCGAGATGACCGCCATGCGCGCCCAAAGCGCCGGTGGTCAGAACGTCAATAAAGTCTCGAGTGCGATTCACCTGCGCTTCGATATCGGCGCCTCTTCTCTGCCCGCATTCTATAAGGAACGGTTGCTGCGCCTGACCGATCAGCGCATCAGCAAGGAGGGGGTGCTGATCATCAAATCGCAGCAGCACCGCACCCAGGAGCGCAATCGCGCCGCGGCGCTGGAGAGGCTTCAGGAGCTGATCCGCAGTGTCTCGGTCGTGCCCAAGAAGCGCATTGCCACCCGGCCGACGGCAGGTGCGCGAAAGCGGCGTCTGGAGTCTAAGGACAGGCGGGGCAGGACCAAGGCCTTGCGCCGTAGTGTCGACGATTAAGGAGCGGTGCGGCGCTCATTGAAGGAGAGAGCCATGAGGCACCTCGTGCGGTTCATGTTGATGGGCTGGGTCGTGTGTGTGGCAGGTCCTGCGACTGGCGGGAATCTGGCGATGACGGCGACAGCTCATCCGGACCAGATGCCGAAACCAATTCGATTCATGGGTAGGCAATTCGTCCTGAGTCGCAGCGTCAGTAAGGGGATCGGCGTCAGCACTGTGTATTTTCCGTCAGGCCTGCGTCATGGCAAGGCGCGCGAATTGCTCATGATCAACTACACGCTGAGCCACGGCCCGAATCACTCTCCGGTTAGCGCGCGGCAGATCGCCGCCAAGATGGTCAACACCTTTCACATGATGCACTCGCCGTGGGTATTTCCCTTTGCGATTCCGGACCGTCGCTCGCCCGGACAGTTCATCTATGTCGTCAATGCGATGCTGTTGTTGCCGTCTTCGCGACAGACCGCCTTCATCGTGGCGCGGGTGCGCGCACTGGAAGGCGGGAAATGGATTGTGGGCGTCATCTTTCAACGCGTCGGTCGCGCGCACTGGTCGGGAAGTATGAAGCTCGGTAGGGCGTTGGCGCCGGATAGGCATTGGTTGCAGCGGAACCTGCAGGCGGTGGCGAAGGCATTGACGGATGTGCATCCGCCGTTGCCGCCGCCAGTGTTGCGTGGTGGGTCGAGTTGAGCGGCTTTGGGTGGGCGCCTATCGCGTGCGACTGCCGCAGTCCTGAATCGAGTGCTCAGGCGGCCTCTCGTGCAGCACGTCGGTCTGCGAAAAGTCGCGTCCCTTGAAGAGCAGCGGAGCGGTGAGGGCGCTCGACAACGCATACGAAAAGCAGGCGCCGAAATTCAAACCGGCCGGATGGCGACCTTTGCCGAATCGGCGGAAGGCATCCCGTGCGATCCGAGCTTGTTCCACATCGACCGGGACGATGGTGATTTGAGCCCGGGCGATGAAGTGATCCAAATCTCTGAGCGCCTCTGCACCGTAGCGTGATTCCAGAATCATTGAGCACTCGAGGAAGGTAGCGGCGGACATCAGCCGTCGAGCCGTGGCCTCAATGGCCTCGTTGAATGATCGACGTTCCGGTTCGTCCTGCAGGATGGCGAGCAGCGCGGATGTATCGATGACCATCAGCGCGGAAGTCCGTGCTCGTCATAGCCCAGGATCTGTTCGTCGCTGCGCGGGTCGAGGACCGGCAAGGCCGCGCAGTGCAGCGCGATGTCGTCCAAATCATCGGCGAGCCCGCGTTTGCCTCGGGTGCGCCGGAGACGCTCCAGACGTTCCTTGAGGGCCTGAGTGACGGCCTCCGTTTTGGTCTCTCCGGTCAATTTCGCCAGCTGTGCAGCCAACGCTTCCGTCAGCGGATTTCGGATATTCAGGGGCAAAATTCACCACAGCTACGCGTCAATCTACACAGTATCATAACCCTCACGGATGTGCTAACGGCAACGGGCCGATCGGTGAACCTCGGAAGGTTCGACCGAGGCGGGACAACCGAGGCGGCTTGGGCTGCGGTTCGTCGGCGTCAGACCGTTCTCGGGTGAGGTACGGAAGGGGATGGCGCGCGGCGAGGGTGAGTTGCCGAGCGTCGAGCGCTGCGAAGTGGGCTGTCTCCCCGGTTGATCGCCGTATCGAGCGACCGATGCGGGCCCCGGGAGGACCGGTGCGGCCGGCGTGTGCTCATGGCTTCAAATGCTGCAGCACCAGCGAGGCCATGGCGTGCGCGTGCTCCGCTTCCCGGCTGTGCAGACCTTTGGCAACGCCGAGTTGATCGGCGCGGGAGCGATTCTGGCTCACTTTAAATTTTCCCTCGAGCCTGGAGACCGAGATTTCAATGCCGATGATTCCGGTGAGCATCCGAGCGATGTAGTCGCTCGGCGCGTCGGAGATCTGCCAAGGCATCTCCTCGCGTGCCTCGTGGTGGCGGGTCAGTTCCGTGACGTGTTCGAGCAGCCAGCCTCGATCCTCGATGGCGCGAGGTTTGCCGTATGCGTGCACCACCGCATAATTCCACGTCGGTACGACCTTGCCATCGGTATGTTTGCTCGGGTACCACGAGGGCGTGATATAGGAGTCCGGACCGCGGAATATGACCAGAACTTCGGTGTGATCAGTGAAATGCGTCCAGAGAGGATTTGACCTGGACACGTGTCCGCACAGGGTTCCATGCGGGCCGCGCTCGGCATGGAATACGAGCGGGAGATGGTCCGCGCAGAGTTCGGTACCGCAGAGGCTCACGAGCGTGGCGAACGTGTGCGTGTACATCAGGTCGTGGAGCACACTCAGTTCTGTCTCACGAAACGACTCCGGGCAGTACATTCTGAGTGTCTCCTCGTGGCGATCAGCTGTTCAGGTCTATGGTCCAGGTGACCGGCACTTCGGTATCGAGCGAGGAACGGACGCTGCAGTACTTGTTGACCGACAGTTCGACGGCGCGCTGAACTTTCTCGAGCGTCGAGCCCGGTGCCGTGATCCGGAAGTGCAGATTCGCGGCCGCCAGATGTCGGGGTACTGATTCAACACGCATCGCCTCGACACGCACCGAGAGCGATTGAACCGGCGTGCGCTGCTTGTTCAGGATCGTGACGACATCCACGGATGCGCAGGATGCGATCGCCGCCAGCAGCAGATCGAATGGACTCGGAGCGCTTTGCGCGTCGCCGTCGATGCGGACCTTGGGTCCATTCGGGCGGCCAGCCTCGAAGGTCAGGCCATTGACCCAGTCGAGATCGATGGGGGTGTGAGGAGAGGCGGCTGCGGTGGGACTGTTCATCGGTCACTCCGGATGCAATCGGGTCGGGCCGATCCGCATGATCTGCGTTTCGCGCCCGCAGCGCGGCTACTGCGCCGGCGGTGCGCGTCGGGGCACCTGACGGCGAGCAATGCAGCCGTGTTAAGGGGTACGGATTTCGTTCAGTGGGCCGGCCCAGCATAGCGTAGCGAGCGTTGATCGGGCAAAGCGTAGTGGCGCTGTGCGAGGGGATGCCCCGCACGCTCCCGCGGGTGTCGGTCCGAACCACGGACCATGGACTGCACTCGGTTTGCGCTACGGTGGGGGTCAGCTGTGACGCTTTGATGGGAGAGGTGACTCAGTCTGTTTCTGACGCGGCACGGAAACTCGTGCCCAGATGCGAGCCTTTGCCGAAATAGTGCCGAAACACGTAAAAGAGCGGCGACCAGGCGCCGATGTCGAAGCGTGTGGCGCTGGAATTGAGAACATCGCGATGGGCATGAACGAGGAGCTTTCGAGTCTCAATGTATACGAACGGAGCGTCTTCGCTGGCGGGGTGTATCGCGATCACGTCAGCTTCGATCTGAACGGGACATTGCGCGGCGCGCGCGGGCGCGACGTACTGCGCCGGCAGCG
Source organism: Pseudomonadota bacterium (assembly GCA_028067895.1). Taxonomy (GTDB): domain Bacteria; phylum Pseudomonadota; class Gammaproteobacteria; order Steroidobacterales; family Steroidobacteraceae; genus 13-2-20CM-66-19. Next base: position 4,706 of record JAPTUI010000033.1, read on the forward strand.
GCGTGAATCCGGACGCGGCGAACTTATCCTTCGCATGGAGAATTCCAGCGGTGCGGTGATAGTCCGTCAATGGCGTGCGACCGGTGGTGTATCCCAGGCGCTCGACTTCTTGCCATTGCCCAGGCGAGGGGAGATTCACGACGCATTGTCCGTGGCGGCGCAGATTGGCAGCGCTCTGCCCGAAGACCGTCAGGCCGAGCATCAGGCGCTCGCCCAGGGCCCAGAAGCTCGAGAGAGCGGCGAGGTTGGTGGTGCCGTCCGGATTGAGGCTGCTGAGGACCGCCACCGGGGTACCGAAATAAAGGATTTCCGGGGAGATTTGAGTAAATTCTGCTGCGCTGGTCATCCCGGGAGAGTGCCTGCGCCGCGGCGGGAACGGTTCAGAAAGATCTGTAGCATCGCCGTGGGCGCTTGGCGGACAATCCGGGGATGGCGCGCCGCAACGAGATGCCGAACATCGCGCGCATCGGTGCCCTGATCGGCAATCCGGTGCGCGCACGGATCATCGGCGTGCTGATGAACGGGAGCGAGCGGCGCGCGAGTGCTCTGGCGGGTGAGGTGGGTGCGACGCCGCAGGCCGTGAGCGCGCATCTCTCGAGCCTGGTCGCCGGCGGACTGTTGGCGGTGCGGCCCCGGGGACGGCAGCGCCTGTACTGCATCCGCAATGAACATGTCGCCGAAGCGATGGAGGTGCTGTCGCGCACGGCGATGGAGGCCACTCGTGAGGCGACCGTTGCAGAGGATATCCGCTGTGCCAGGCGCTGCTACGATCACGTGGCCGGGCGGCTCGGCGTGGCGCTGTGCGAGTTCGCGCTGACACGCCGGTACGTCGTTGCCAACGGCGCCGAGGCGGTCCTGACCCGGGCCGGGAGCGATTGGTTGGATTCGCTCGAGCTGCGCCCTCCGGCAAGTCTGCGCCGACCGCTGGTTCGATTCTGCCTCGACTGGACCGAGCGCCGGGCGCACCTGGCCGGATGGCTGGGGGCGGCACTGTGCCGCCAGCTTGAGGACGGCGCGGTGCGCCGTTCGAAAGGGTCGCGCGCACTGGTCGTGACACCGGCTGGGCGGACGTTCCTCAAACGTCGCTTTTTGCTCGAATGGTCGGCCATCGAAGACCGCGGTATGCGCTGATCGGTACCGCTTCGATCAAGGGGGCTTGTCGCTCGATGTGTCACGGAGCTGAAGGATGAGAGATCTCGCGATTGAACTTTTTGATCGTCCAGGCGCGCTCGCTGAGATGGGCGCAGCGCTAGGCAGAGCAGGCGTGAGTCTCGAAGGGGGCAGTGCGTTTGCAACCGCCGCGGGCGGTCTGGCTCATTTTCTGGTGGCCGACGTTGATCGAGCACGTCGAGCGCTGGCCGACGTGGGGATTACGATAGTGGCGGATCGTGAGGTCATTGCCGTGCGATTGAATCAGGAGGCGCCGGGGCAGCTCGGGCGTGTGACGCGGCGCATGGCCGAGGCGGCCGTCAATATCGAGGTCCTCTACAGCGACCATGCCCACCGGCTCATTCTCGTGGTGGCTCACTCGGATGCGGCCCGAATGGTCGCTGATGCCTGGGGGAGGTCGCCTCGAGATGAGTAAGCGGCACGCCTACGCTGTGCAGATCGCCTGGCGCGATCCCGACGGTGCGGGAACGCGCAGTTACACCAGCTACCGACGCGATCACGTGATCAGTGTCGCCGGCAAACCGCAGATCGCGGCCTCGAGTGATCCGGCCTTCCGCGGCGATGAGCAGCGGTACAACCCCGAGGAGTTGCTCGTCGCGAGTCTCGCGAGCTGTCACATGCTCTGGTATCTGCATTTGTGCGCGGTCGATGGCATCTGCGTCCTGGAATACCGCGATGCCGCACACGGGGTCATGGAGGAAGTTGCCGGTGGGGGTGGCGCGTTCGTCGCGGTCACGTTGAATCCGCAGGTACGCATCGCCCCCGGTGCAGATCGTGAGCGGGCTGTGGCGCTGCACGCGCAGGCGCATGGAATGTGCTTCATCGCCCGATCGGTCAACTTTCCGGTGCACTGCGAGCCGCAGGTCGTGACCTGATCGGGGCGCCGCTCAGTCGTCCAGTGTGGGTGGAAGTCCCATCGCCTTTTCTCGCGCGGCATCGCGCAGATGCAGCCGGATGAAATCCGCGGCTGCCTTGCGTTTGCCCGCCAGCAGCAATTCGATCAGCGTCTTGTGTTCGCTGCAGCGGCGCGCCGCTGCGTCGCGGTCGACCGCCGTACGGTATTCCATCAGGCGCCGCAGTCGATTGATCCGCTTGAGAGACTCGAGGAAAAATACATTGCCGGAGCATGCGGCGATGGTCTCGTGCAGCCGCGTATTGGCGTCGAACAGCTGCGCCGGAGAGACCCAGCGGACTGCGCCGTCGATCAGCGCCTGCTGTTCGGCGAGACATTTGCGCAGCGCGGTTTCATCCACGGTGAAGCTCGGTTCGCTCAGAGCCGCCGGCTCGAGCAGGATGCGGAAGCGGTAGGCCTGATCGTAAGTGTCCCCGGACGTGAGCACGGGCAGAAACTGCCAGCCGTGTCCGGGCAGCCGTTCGATCCAGCCTTCGCTGGCGATGCGCCGCAGGAGGTTACCGAGCCGCGCTTTGGTGAGGCCGTAGCGGCGCATGAGATCATTTTCCGAGACACGCTCGGGCAGGCGGCCGGCGAGGCGGTCCTCGCCGATCGTCAGGTAAATCGCTTCGTCCGGCGGCTCGTGCTCGAAGGATGCGCCGAACGGCAGACGCTTCGGCCGCCGCCGCACGACGTAACCGCCCTGCGGGCGGGGACCGACGGTGCCACGTTCGGCCAGGATCTGCAGCGCGGCGCGCACGGGCGACCGTGACACCATCAGGCGCGAGGCGAGCGTGCGCTCCACCAGGGGCGTGCCGGGTTCGAGCGGGGTCTCGAGGATCAGCTGCTCGATTCGTACGGCGAGCTGCTCAGCGAGTGCGGGCGATGGGCGCGCTCTGGCGGGGCTCACGCGTCCTCACGCATCAGCGAGCACGTCGAAGTGCTCAACGTGGGGCGGTTCAGCGAAATACTCTCCGATGAGCGCGCGCCATTCGGTGAAGGCCGGCGATTGCCGGAACCCCACCGTATGGGCCTCCAGTGAGTCCCACTCCACGGTGAGCACGAAGCGCCCCGGCGACTCGCGGCAGGCGAGGATCCGGTGTCCGCGGTAGCCGGCGGCACGGGCCAGCACGGTGTCAGCGGCGCGGGTGATCGCCGCAGCGAATGCCTCGCGACCCTCGGGCGATATCTTGAAGTCAGCGATCTCGATGATCATGGGGTTCCTCGGCGGATGGGGTAGCGGCATCTTCGCACACCGGGTGTGGTGCGGAAGCCGCCCGACGCGTGTGCCGCGCTCATCGCTGCAGCGCCGCGGCAACGGCCGCGCCGAACGCGCGAGTCCCGATGGGCCCGCCGAGATCGGCGGTGCGGGTGTGGGGATCGGCCAAGACGGTATCGACGGCCTCGTGCAGAGCAGTACCCGCCTCGCAGTACGCGGCCTGGCGGTGATGCTCGCCGAGCCACTCGAGCAGCATGGCCACGGAGAGAATCATCGAGGTGGGATTGGCGCTGTCCCGGCCGGCGAGGTTCGGGGCGGAGCCGTGCTGGGCCTGCGCGCAGCAGAGTCGATCGCCTGCCATGATCGAGCCGGCGAGCCCGAGACCACCCGACAGCTCACTCGCCAGGTCCGAGAGAATGTCGCCGTAGAAATTCTCCGCCACCAGTACGTCGAAACGCTCAGGCGTACGGATCAGGTGCGCGGTGCACGCATCGATGAGGAGGTCATCGAGCGCCACCTGCGGGAACTCCCGCGCGACTTGGCGGGTGCATTCGAGAAACAGCCCGTCGCTCATGTGAAAGCTGTTCACCTTGTGCACCGCGGTCACCTTGCGGCGCCGCCGCATCGCCCACTCGAACGCGCGGCGCGCAATCCGCTCGCTGCAGTGGCGGGTGATCTTACGGACCGACAGGGCCATGTCGGGACTCGGCATCATCTCGCCCCAGCCGCGGCTCATGTTCCGATCCGGATAGAACCCTTCGGTCGCCTCGCGCATGATCACGAGGTCCATGTGCTTGCCGGCTTTGAGGTTCGAGGGCAGGCCGCTGCGCGTGCGCGCAGGGCGGACGTTGGCATACAGATCGAGCTGCACGCGAAAGGCCGCCGAGATGTTCCGGCCGCCTTTCTCCGGCGGCGGGTATTCGGCGTGCGATTGCGTGCCGAGGAGGATCCCGTCGTAGGCGCGGGCCCGTTCGAGCACCTCTGAGCGCAGTGTGGTGCCGTATTTCTCCAGGCTCACGAAGCCCACCTCGTCGTATTCGAGGCGAATGTCGAGGTCGAAGCGCCGATCGGCGGCATGCAGCACATCGATCGCAGCGGCGGTGATCTCGGGACCGATACCGTCGCCAGGCAGGACGAGCAAGTGCATGGGAGTCGCCTCCGGGTTCAGGGTTGGCGGCCGTGCTCTGCGCTGACCGGATGGGTCGCGCCGGTGGCCGTGAGCGTACGGGTGGCGTCCGGGCGTTCGTAGATCCACAGGATCTTCATCGGCTCGTGTGCCGAGAGGTTGCGGAATCGATGCGACACGCCGGCGGGGATGTAAGTGGCATCGAGCGGCTTCAGCTCATACGCCGCGCCATCGATGTCGAGTGCCGCGCGTCCTTCGATCAGGACGACGCTTTCAGCACAGTTGTGACTGTGGAACGGAATCTCGGC
>JAPTUI010000427.1 GCA_028067895.1 Pseudomonadota bacterium
TCGCCGGCAGCATGCTCGTGCGCGGCTGGAACAAGCCCACCGTGGCAGCCAACGCCGAGATGACCGATCCGCGCCCGCGCCTGGTCGATGAAGCCCACTCGGGACACACGACGGTGTGCGTGACGAATGGCGCAACGCGCTCGCCGAACCTGCGATCTACGTGCGGCCTTCGCTCCGGGACGTTGGATCTCCCACACGTGCCCCGTAGACCGCACGAAGCGAATCGATCAGCGCGTGCGGGCGACCTGCGACTGCGGCGCGTGCGTGTAAGGGGAGACGATGACCGCGGTGCTCGCGAACGTGACGACCAGGGCGAGGGTGGCGAAGAGAAGTTTGGATGCAGTGCTCATGTCGGTGCTCCTGAGTGAGGGTGGGTGCCTGTGACGTCAGGAGAACACCGCGCTGCGGCAAAAGTTGCAACGCGTGGAACGGGGGAGGGAGCCGACTCAGGGGGCGCATTCGGGCCGCCGCTGCGCCCCCGGAGGCCGCCCGTCCCGCCTCCCCTGCCGCGCCGCTCGGGGCGCGCGCTGCAGCGCTCGCGTTCACCCGCCCGAGGGCACTGTGCCGCTCAGCGGGGCATCCGGCCTCGGCAGCGAGCTGCGGCGGTGCGGCTAGAAGCTCAGCCGCCCGCCGCCCGCTTGGCGCGCGCCGGCGCACTGTCCGGCGGCGGCTCATAGTGGAAATACCGCTCCTCGGCCAGCGCGTGATACATCGGCGGGGTGAACAGACCGGCCAGCCGCGCCGATGCCAGCGCCACTGCCATCATGGGAATCACCATGGCGGTGCCGTTGGTCATCTCCATCACGATGACGAACGAGGTCAGCGGAGATTGCGTGACGGCGGCCAGATACCCTGCCATGCACAGCGCAATGACGGCCGCCATCGGCGTCCAGCTGAACATCGCGTGGACCCACTGGGCGATACCGGCGCCAATCGAGAGCGACGGGGAGAACAATCCGCCCGGTACGCCGACCAGATTGGTCAGGACCATGGACACCCACTTCGTCACTCCGAACGCCAGACTGAGCGGTGCCGTCCCGTGCAGCAGTGCGCGCGCCTGATCGTACCCGCTGCCCCAGGTCTGTCCGTGCGTCGTCACCCCTATGATCGCAATCAACAGCGCACACCCGAACGCCCACGACAGCGGCCTGGCCACCTTGAAATCGCGCAGCCGCGCCGGCAACCACCGGCGCCAGTGCAGCAGCGCATAGGAAAAGGCCGCACCCATTAGCCCGCACAGCACAGTCGCTGCGACAACCGGCAGCACGAACGCCATGCCCAGAGACGTCGTGACGTTCAGCTGGCCGAAGTACAGATAATTGCCGGCCAGCGCAATCGTGGTCAGACCGGCAAACACCGCCGCAGTAATCATCGTACCGTTGGTGCGGGTCTCGAAATCGCGCGCCAGCTCCTCAATCGCGAATATCACCCCCGCGAGCGGGGTATTGAACGCCGCCGACAACCCGGCGGCGGCGCCGGCCAACAGCAGACGGCGCTCGAGTGCCTTGGTACGGTGCGGATAGAGCCGGCGCGTCTCGGCCATGATGGCCGCACCCATCTGCACCGTCGGCCCCTCGGGCCCGACGGTCAGCCCGGCGAGAAACGCCAGCAGCGAGAGGGCGAACTTGCCGATGATGACGCGCAGCCCGAAGAAGTACTGCATCAGCGAGCTGTCTTTCTCGCGGTCGGCATGAATGGCGGCGATGACCTGGGGGATGCCCCCACCCTCGGCGCCGTAGAACCACCGCCGCGTGGCGTACACCGCGATGACGGTGAACGTCGGCGTCAATATGAAAGCGAGCCAGCTTCGCCCGTGGATCCAGCTGCGGAACAATTCATAGGCGCTGGCGGTCGAGCGCGCATACAGCACCGAGACGAGCCCGACCAGTACGGCGGCAATCCACGGCAACCCCACCTGCAGAAACAAACGTCGTGCGCGACTGGTGAGCAACCGGTGAAAACGACGCCGGAAGCGCTCGCCAAGCCCCCGCACGGGCACGTAGACCGCCGGCGCATCGAGCGGGATGTCCTGCGCCAGCTTCGAGTCCGGCACCGAGGATTGCAGTGTGCTGGAGTCATCCCGTTCACTCGGTGCGGGCGTGAGGACGAGTTCCCGCTGCGCAGGCTCGCCAGCCGAGACACTCGGTGCCTGCGGGGACTGACCCGCAGGCGCATGGCCTGCGGTTTCATTGGTTTCATGACTCATAGAAAGCTTTGCTTACAGTGCTTCCGGTCGGTTCCCAACGAGCCGGGAACCGCGGCAGCGTAAAAAAAAGGAGAGCGCGACGATTATCCTTGAATCAATGGTCCTGGGGTCCCAGCAGGCCGCTCTCCGCAGGCGGCTCGTAGCGGTAGTACTTGTCTATGGCGAGCCCGTGGTAAAGCGGGCGGGTAAACAGGCCCGAGATGCGCGAGGCAGCCAATGCCACCGCCATGAGCGGAATGACCATCGCCGTTCCGTTGGTCATTTCCATGACGATGACGAAGGACGTGATCGGCGATTGCGTAACCGCTGCCAAGTACCCGGCCATGCACAGCGCGATCACCGCCGCCATGGGTGTCCAGGAAAACATCGCGTGCACCCACTGGGCGATGCCCGCGCCGATCGCAAGGGACGGCGAGAACAGCCCGCCGGGAATCCCCGCCAGATAGCTCGCCGCCATGGCCACCCACTTGGTCATGCCGAATGCCATGCTGAGCGGAGCCGTACCATGCAACAGCGCCCGCGCCTGATCGTAGCCGCTTCCCCAGGTCTGTCCGTGCGTGGCGACTCCGATCGCCGCGATCACCAACCCACTGGAGAGGGCAAACCACAACGGCCGGTCGATCTTGAAGGTGCGCACCCGCTCCGGCATCCAGGTGCGCCAATGCAGCAGCGCAAAGCTGAAAGCCGCACCCATCAGTCCACAACCAACCGCAGCGACGATGACCGGCAGCACGAACGCGATGCCGATGTGGGTTGTCACGTTCAGCTGACCGAAATAGAGGTAATTTCCGGCCAACGCGAGTGACGTCAGTCCGGCGAATATGATCGCGGTGATCATCGTGCCGTTGGTGCGCGTCTCGAAGTCCCGCGCCAACTCCTCGATCGCGAACACCACACCTGCGAGTGGGGTGTTGAATGCGCCGGACAGTCCCGCTGCCGCGCCGGCGATCAGCAAGCGCCGCTCGAGCTGCAGCGTGCGGCGCGGATAGAAGCGGCGCGTCTCGCCCATGATGGCCGCACCGATGTGCACCGTCGGACCCTCACGCCCGATGGTCATGCCGCCGAGGAAGGCGAGCAGCGAAATTCCGATTTTTCCAATGATCACGCGCAGGCCGAACAGGCGCTTCATCAGCGTCTCGTCGCCTTCTTCGCGCGGTGCATGGACGCCAGCAATGACCTGCGGGATGCCGCTGCCCTCGGCGCCATAGAACCAACGACGCGTGGCGTACACGGCCAGCACCATCGCAGTGGGGGTGATCAAGAACGCAAGCCACGCACGGCCATGAACCCAGCTGATGAACAGGTCGTACGCGTCGGTGCTCCAGCGCGCAAACCAGACCGACATCAGGCCGACCAGCAGCGCTGCCGTCCACGGCAGCCCGACTTGCAGGAAAAAACGCCGTGACCGGGTGCTGAGCAGACGCTCGAATCGACGGCCGGCGGTGCGCATGGACAGATGCACGGCCGGCGCATCGAACGAAGCATGCGGGCCGCTATCGGATCCTGCGGTGGCAGGGGAACTCGAATCGGAGCCCGCACCCTGGCGAGCATCGGCCCCGGTGGGAGCCGGCTCAGCGCCTACGGAGGCGTGAGCGGAATGTTGATCGGGATCTGATTGTGAAGGGTCGGGCACTGTCTCGGGCCGGAAAAGTCAATTTCCTCATGGGCTTACCGCTCTCAAGTATAACGGAAAAGCTCCCGCCCTCGCCAGTTCGACACGGCGCTCACGCCGCGCGCATCGGTGCCGCGAGATCCGCCTTCACACCATCGAGCAGGCGCTGCGCGCCGCGCACATCGTCTTCCTTCAGTGCCAGGCGGGCCTCATCGAGCCGGCCGTCGACGGCGCTCGCCCTCCCCTGCGTGATACGGTGGTCCTGCAGGTCAGACTGCGCCTGACCGCTGAGCTCGCGCAATTCGTTGTACGCATGCGCGCGCGCATTGAGCTCGAAATGCAGCGCGAACGCCGCGACCCCTACGCACAGCACCACCGTGGCACCGATCAGAACGGACAGTTTCATACCGCAAAGTGTAACGGAAAGCGCCCCGGGGCCGCCACAACCGACTCAACCTGCCGCAGCCCGCACCGGCAGCATCATGCGCACTTCGAGTCCGCCCGGCGCCACATTGCGGGCACTGATCCGCCCGCCGTGCACCGCGATGGCGCGCGCCGCAATGGCCAGTCCGAGCCCATCCCCGCCCACGGCGCGGTGGCGCGCCGCATCGACCCGATAGAACGGTTCGAAGATCGCCTCCAGATCCTTCTCCAGCACGCCCGGGCCGCGATCGCGCACGGTGACCTCGATGTCCCCTGCCCCTCCGCTCGGCGGCGCGATACGCCGCGCATCGACCTCGACGTCAGTCCCGGCCGCGCCGTAGCGCACGGCGTTGCGGATGACGTTCTCGAAGGCGCTGCGCAGCAGTTCCGGATCAGCCACCGTCTGCAGCCCGGACTCGGCCGCGAGCACCACCCGGCAGCCGCGCGCATCGGCCTCGATGGCCACGTCGGCCACGATCTGCTGCAGCAGCGCGCCGGTGTCGAGCGGCTCGCCGGTCAGTTCCCCCGGCGCCCGCTCGAGCCGCGCCAGGCGCAGGATGCGCGCGATCAGCAGCTCGAGCCGGTCGGCCTCGCGGCCGATCCGCTCGAGCTGGCGCGGCACCTCTTCCTCGCGCTGCGCCAGCGAGAGCGCCAGCTGCAGCCGGGTGAGCGGCGAGCGCAACTCATGCGAGACGTCGCGCAGCAGCTGCTGCTTGGACTCGAGCAGTCCCTGCAGCCGGCCCGTCATGGCATCGAAGTCCGCGGCGAGCCGCGCCAGGTCATCGTGCCGGCCGCGCATGTCCGGACCGACTCGCACCTCGAGATTGCCGGCCGCCACGGTGCGCGCGGCGCGGCGCAGACGGTCGATGGGGCCCACCAGGTAGCGCGCCAGCAGGAAGCAGATGACGGTGCTCACGATGAGCGCCACGGCGAGCGTGATGCCACCGACGCCGGGCAGCCCCAGCGCACCGAAGAACAGCAGTGGATGGCGCTGCAGTCCGGTCACCACCACCTGATACATCCGTCCATCGGGTTCGGTGAGCACCAGCGCCCCGCCGATCGGCGGCGGCCGGCCGTGCGGGCCGCCCGGGCCCGGCACCAGAAACACCCGCAGCAGCGCCGGTACCGAGCGACCGAGGATGTCGTGCTCGTTCGGGCCAATCACGAAGGTCCGCCCGTAGTACGGCCCGCCGCGCAGCCCCTCGGCCCAGTGCTTCAGCGCCGGCGCTCCGCCGTGCTCGAAGGCGACCGCGGCCTGCTGGAACAGCGCCCCGCGCTGCGCCCAGGGCATCTGCTCGCGGTGCACGATCACCTCGTGCACCGCGGCGGTCACCGTGCCGATGAGAATCAGCGCGATCGCGAGCCAGAACGACCAGAAGATGCGCCAGAAGAGCGAGTGCATGGACTCAGCGCTGCATCAATGCGTAGCCGGCGCCGCGCACGCCCTGGATGCGGATGTGGTCGGTGAAGCGCTCGAGCTTGCGGCGCAGGTTGCTGATGTGGGTGTCGAGACTGCGGTCGGTGGGCAGCAGCCGCCGGCCGAGCGCCTGCTGCATCAGTTCCTCGCGCGTCACGGTGCGCGTATCGGCCTGCATCAGCAGCTCGAGGATGCGCAGCTCCGCGCTGGTGAGTTCCAGGTCCGCCCCGTCAACCTGGGCGCGGTGCGCACGCGCATCGAGCCTGAGCGCGCCGAACGAGAGGAGGCCCCCGGCGGGCGCATCGGCCATGCGGCGCAGCACCGCGCGGATGCGCGCCACCAGCTCGCGCGGACTGAACGGCTTGGCCAGATAATCGTCCGCGCCCATCTCCAGGCCCACCACCCGGTCGATTTCCTCCCCGCGCGCCGTGAGCATCAGCACTGGCACGCGGCTCGTGGCGCGCAGCCGGCGCAGCACCTCGAAGCCGCTGAGTCCGGGCAGCATCACGTCGAGCACGACGAGGTCGATCCCGCCGCGTGCGAGCCGCTCGAGCGCACTCTGGCCGTTCTCGGCGGTCTCGGCGTCGAACCCTTCCGGCTCCAGGTACTCACGCAGCATTGCGCAGAGCTCCGCATCGTCATCGACGAGCAGCAGCTGCGCGCGAGCCTCGGCGGGACTCACGCAGGATTCTCCAGCGTGAACACCTGGCGCTGATCGTCGTAGGCGAAGATCTCCGCGTAGCGGCCCCAGCTGATCAGCGCCCGCAGCGTCTGCTCGGCGGCCTCCTCGGCCATGTTGTCCTCGAGCTCATCGAGGAAGCGGCTCTTCGGGGCGCGGTGCGCGCTGCGCTCATCGAGCACCCGGCGCACGTGCGCGGCGAGCGGGACGTAGGCGAGCAGGTGACGGGCGAAGAGACTCTTGCGCTCATCGGTGTCGGAATGGGCGAAGGCGAGTCCGGCCTCGGTGAGGCGGATGTCGCCGCCGCCGACTTCCGCCAGACGCAGCATCTGCAGCGTCTCGGCCACCGGAAACAGATCATCGCCTTCCATGTGCAGCGCCTGCGCGATGGCCGGCAGATCGGCGCGCCCGCCATAGGGCGGCTCGCTCACCGCCTCGATCAGACCGGCGAGCAGGTTCGTCGAGACGTGATCGAGCGGGGTACCGATCCCGACCGGCGCGGGCCGCTCGGCGCGCGCGCCGTCGCGGCCGTGGCCGGGACGCGCGGTCATCTCCACGTACACCCGATCGACCAGCGCACGAAAGCGCGGGTCGAGCGGCTCGCGCGGCTGCGGCAGATCGATCGGGATCTCGCTCACCACCCGCCCCGGATGGGTGGAGAAGATGAGCAGGCGGTCGCACATCTGCACCGCCTCCTCGATGTTGTGCGTCACCAGCAGCACCGCGCCGATCGGCAGCTCGCCGCGGCCCCACAGATCGAGAAAGTCGTTGCGCAGCGTCTCGGCGGTGAGCACGTCGAGCGCCGAGAACGGCTCGTCCATCAGCAGGATGTTCGGATGCACCACCAGCGCACGCGCGAAGCCGACCCGCTGGCGCATGCCGCCGGAGAGCTCGCGCGGATAGGCCGACTCGTAGCCGTCGAGTCCGATCAGGTCGATCGCCGCGAGCGAGCGCTTGCGGATCTCGGCCTCCGGCAGGCGCATCGCCTCGAGCCCGAGCTGCACGTTGCCGAGCACCGTGAGCCAGGGGAACAGCGCGAACCCCTGAAACACCATCGAGATGCCCTCGGCCGGACCCTCGACGGGCGCGCCGAGGTAGTGCACGACGCCGCGCGAGGGCGCATCGAGGCCGGCAATCAGGCGCAGCAGCGTCGATTTGCCGGAGCCGGAGCGCCCGAGCAGCCCGACGATCTCCCCGCGCTTGAGCGTGAGGTTCACATCCTCGAGCACCAGCAGCGCATCGCCGTCGGGTTTGAAGAAACTGCGCCCGATGTGCTCGACCTCGAGCAGCGCTTCGGGCACGGCGGCAGGCATCGCGGCGTCGTTCATGGCGCTCCCTTCAGCTCATGCGGAATTTGCGCTCGGCGCGCGCGTAGAGCGGACGCCAGAACAGCCGGTTGATGATCACGACGAACAGACTCATCACCACGATCCCAAGGACGGTGCGCGCGAAGTTGCCGGCGCGGGTCGCATTGGCGATGTACGCCCCGAGGCCGCTCGCCGCCAGGTGCTTGTTGCCCCAGTCGGCGACCTCCGAGACGATGCTCGCATTCCACGAGCCGCCGGCGGCTGTGATCGCCCCGGTGATGTAGAACGGGAACACCGCCGGCAGCGCGATCCGCCGCCACCACAGCCAGCCGCGCACCTTGAGGTTGCTGCCGACCTGCTTCAGTTCGTTCGGCAGCGAGGACGCCCCGGCGATCACGTTGAACAGGATGTACCACTGCGTGCCGAGAATCATCAGCGGGCTGAGCCAGATGTTCGGATTGAGGCGAAACGCGACGATCCCGGAAACCACCACGGGGAACAGCAGGTTCACCGGAAAGGCGGCGAGGAACTGCGCCACCGGCTGTACCGCCGCGGCGAGCCGCGGACGGATGCCGACGTACACTCCGATCGGCACCCAGATCGCGCTCGCCAGTGCGATCAGCACCACCACGCGCAGCAGCGTCAGCAGCCCGAGCCCGACGACGTGCAACACCTCGTGCGGCGGGATGCGCGCGAACACATAGCGGGCCGTCTCCCAGCCGATCACACCCACCACGACCGCCACCGCGGCATACCAGAGCCCCTCGCGCCAGCGGCTGTGCGCCCGGTCGCGCCGCACGCGGCGCGGCTCGTTCGCGCGGCTGAACCCCAGGTGCACGACGCCGGCGAAGGCCCCGGCCGCCACGCTGAGCAGACGCGAGCGGCGCATCATCGTGAGCGCCCAGGAGCGGCTCGGCGTCAGCCCCGCCTCCTGCTCGAGCCGGAACCAGTCGGCACTCGCGATCAACGGGCGGAAGATGATCTGATCGTAGATAAGGATCACGACGCTCATCGCGCCGATCGCCCAACCGATCGCGCCGAGGTTACGATCGGCGATGGCGCGGGCAATGTACGAGCCGATGCCCGGCAGCGTCACGGTGGTGTGCCCGACGCTGATCGCCTCGGCGGCGACCACGAAGAACCAGCCGCCGGACATCGACATCATCATGTTCCAGATGAGCGCGGGCATGGCGAACGGCACTTCCAGCCGCCAGAAGCGCATCCAGGGTCCGAGATGAAACGCGCGAGCCGCTTCGTCGAGTTCCTGCGGGATGCTGCGCAGGGAGTGATAGAAGCTGAACGCCATGTTCCACGCCTGGCTGGTGAACACCAGGAACACTGCGGCCATCTCCGCCCCGGCCACCCGGCCCGGGGTGAGCGAGAGGAAGAACACGATCAGGAACGAGAAGCCGAGGATCGGCACCGACTGCAGGATGTCGAGCAGCGGCACCAGCACCGTGGCGGCGCGGCGGCTCTTGGCCGCGAGCGTCGCATAGCTGAAGGTGAAGACCAGCGAGGCGAGCATCGCCACCAGCATGCGCAGCGCCGTCTGGGCCGCATACCCGGGGAGCGCCCAGGGGCTGAGGGAGATCGGCTCGCTCTCCAGATGCGAGAGCGGACGGGTGAGCCCGTACGCGGTGTGCGCCAGGTAGGCGAGCGCCGCGAACACCAGCACGAAGGCGAGCACGTCCCACCGGCCCGGCACGAAGCGGCGCCTGAGAACGGAGATCGGCAGCCGTTCGGTGCTCATTCGCTCAAGTTTGCCC
>JAPTUI010000487.1 GCA_028067895.1 Pseudomonadota bacterium
TTCGGAATCGCTTGGACTCACCATTCAGTCATCCCGCGCTCTTCATCCATGGGTGCTTCTACTTGCCAAGTCTTCCTCTTCGCCCTCTTTTCGCACCGAAGTGCAGCGCTCGCATTGCCGTGCTTAGCGCCCGAGGGGTAGGAGATTCCTCAGTTCTTCCACAGAATTTCCAGTCATTGAACGTGTCGACATCAAATCGATGAATGCTCTAGTGCAACGCACCTCCCCCGCCGGATGGCGGGCTTTCGCGGTCCCAGGATTCCAAGACGAACCGCTACTCTCATCGATCATCGTTTGCCGCTGACTTGGCCGGGTGTCCCCCGGCTACACGCTATAACTCCGATTGCACCCTGGACTGATTACCGGGTTGCGTTTACAGGCTTGAGCTATTCGAGAGCCCTCCCGGCTTGCGCCGCGAGGTGCTGACCGCCACACATCACTGCTGACAGCCCGACGCCATTACTGACGCCTCACTCGCCCACCTGTCGGTACGCGTCATACCCTCGCTGGTCCCTAAGGACCGATTCGAGCATGCCGCGACTCATCCTTGAGTCTTCTGTGGACAGGCATCCCGCATTACTGCGGTAGCCGTGCCCTGGTCGCCCAGTCCCCGCCTTCATGTGACCTTTGACTTCAATCAGCGGGTCGATGGGAATACGGTCAGTCGGCGGGAATTTCACCCGCCTCAGCCGTGTTGCGGCCGCACCAGCCCGATGAAGGGCATGCGGCTACAGCGATCTACCAGTTGGCAACTGGCATGTCCCGTCCGGGACGCTCGACGTGTGGAAGCGGGGGGTGGCGACCCCCGCTTCGCTTATGGCTGGCGAGGGTGTTGGCGCACCCCATGCTCCTGTTAGAGCTACACAGTATAGAAACCACCCGTTTCAAATTTTTTTGGGCCTGCGGCGGGCAGCGGGTTCTCGGCCTGACGGCCTGCGAACCCTCGGCCGCCTTGGCCGAATGGAATCCTAGTTTGTTCTTGCTCAGCTGCTTATCGACCTTAGCCTCTTTCGCCCGCAGATCCCCAGATTCTGCCCCGTCGGTCCCCACCGCCGTTCGTGCTTGCACTGGTTGCTATACCTCGTGAATGACCGTGAACCGGGAGGGGACATATGACCGATGTAATACAAGCACGCGCACACCTGATGCAGCAGGTGAGTGACCACGTACGCCGTGGATACCGACACTGGGCAAGCGGGACGGTCCCGCTTGAGCGCGCTCGGGCGTGGTCTGAGAAGGCCATCAAACTGTACGAAGTCGAGCAGGATCGGAATCGACGCGCTCGCGCAAAGAAAGCCGGTCGCGGCTCCGCGTACTTGCTCTTTTATCCACTGGATCGGTCGCCTGAGACGAAGAGGCTCGGCTGGATCCTTCTCGTGACCGACGGTGATCACCCCGCGCACAGACTGGAGAAACTATGCCGCGCAGAACTGAGTCCCGTAACCCTGTTTGGCTACAACCTGGCACGCGAGCCCAAGGCAGGCGTGGAGCACCCGCCGTGGACATGGCGCATGAGCCGGGACACGTACGAAGCGTGGCGCGAGCGCATCATCGACGTTATACGGCGTGGGAGCGATTTGGATCTACAGCAGGTACTCAAGGTCCTGCGTGGGGCGCCGGGGTTCGCCGGTGTGCGTCGGCAAATCAAGTCGCTCCATCGCCTGATCCGTTATGAGTGGTCTGCTCGCCATGGACGGGCCACGCGACCACCGACCCTACCGCGAATATGGTTTGCCCCGCGGATGCAGGTCATCCGCGTGTCTTTATCTGCGTATCTCCAGGCGCACAAGCGCGCGCAGGATTACCGCGCCGCTGAATCGCTTGAAAAGCGCCCTGCGGTCGACCAAACTAAAACATTGTCTTAGCAGTAGACCCCACGCACCCAGTCCGATGCCCGCTATACAGCCATAACGCCGTCAGTGCGGATAGCCCGATGGATAAACTCGGGTGCTTGACTGGGAATGGACAAGGTCTCCCAGCCACAGTGTTCCGGTTTTAAACCGAGATCAAAAACGCGTTCGCGTCGCGACGCCGCGCGGGATACACGGCAACGGCCGTCGATTACACTATTGCCCTCAAAAGGCCGACCGGCACCCGAGCTGGCCGTGGAATTTTTATACGATGCCCTGCGGAGCAAGCTATGAACGCGGCCATGTACCTGCGAAGCAGTAAGGATCGCTCCGACGTCAGTATTGCGGCTCAGCGACACGAACTGGATAAACTCGCCACGGCGCGTTCGCTGAAAGTCGTCAAGTGCTTCGAAGATGCGGTCGAGTCGGGCGCTACGGAGGACCGTCCTGGCTTCCTTGCGCTCATTCGAAGTCTCAAGGATCCCCATCGCAACTGGTCCACTTTGCTGGTGTATGACACCAGCAGAATCGCACGGCGTCGACACATCGCTCAGGCCATCAAGCATCAGGCCAAGAAGCACGGTGTCACGATCTTGTACGCCCGCATGCCGACTGATCTCGATCCGGTCTCCGAGATTGTGTTGGAGTCGGTTTTCGAGGCAATGGACGAGGCGCATTCGATCATGTCCCGAGAGAAGGGCCTTGCCGGAATGTCCGAGAACGTTCGCCAAGGCTGGCGAGCCGGCGGTCGGGCGCCATTTGGGTACGGGCTGGAATCACATCCCACGGGTGCGATCCGTGACGGCCAGCCCGTCACCAAATCGAAGCTGGTACCGAATGCCGATGCCCCCAAGATCCGTCGGTATCTGAAGGATCGAGCGGCAGGGGTACCCCGCACAATTGCCCAGCGCCACGTCCCGATGAATGCGTCGTCGCTGGTCGGGGTGGAATGGAACGCGCTGACCTATGCCGGCCACACCGTCTGGAACCGCCATGCCGCAGCCGGAACGGGACACAAGCGCCGGCCGCGCTCTGAGTGGCAGATGACGCGTGAGACACACCGTGCTCTGATCACGGATGCCGAGGCCGAGACGATTCTCACGCGGCTGGAAACGAGCCGGGTCGGGGATGCCGTGAGCCGAGCAAAGGCCTCGACGAACACCAAGCATCTGCTGGCGGGTCTGCTCTGTACGCCAGAGGGCACCCTGTGGGTGGGTCACGGTACGCATTACCGGCTGAAGCGCAAGGGCGAACGGCGCGGGAAACTCGTTCCAGCAGCATTGGTGGAACAGGCCGTCCTCGGTCAATTATCGGCGGATATGGCCTCTGATGCGTTCCTAAGCGAACTGCTGACGACGGCCAAGCGATTCAATGCCACCACCGATCCGGCGGCCCCCATCGCCGAGCAGATCCGCCTGCTGGAGAAGGAGAAGGCGCGCGCCGCAGAACTGGCGCTCTCCACCGACGACGAGGTGTTCATCAAGCTCGTGGCGGAGAAGAGCCGCCACATCGAAGCGCTGCAGCGGGAGATGGCGGCGGTACGCAAGGACAACGCGCTCGCCGACCACGTGGCCGCGCTGACCGTAGAAGGGCTTCGCGACCTGCTCGCCGAGCAACGGCCAGAGAAGGCCCTTGAAGTCCTGGTCGAACGAGTCGTCCTAGATCCCGAGGCGCTCACCTGCCAGATCGAATTCAAGGCGGTGCCGGGTGAGCGGAAGTGGCTATCTGTGGCGTCCCCAAGGGGATTCGAACCCCTGTTACCGCCGTGAAAGGGCGATGTCCTGGGCCTCTAGACGATGGGGACCCGGATCTGAGAGCCGCATCCCAGGGGTGCCCTGAGACGCGGGGCGGCAAGATTACACGCCCGGGCGCCGTCGAACAATGCTCGCGTCGCTCAGACCCGCATCAGCCCGTCCGCAGAGGGTTGCAGACCGGGCGACGGCGGGACGGGAGGGGATGCCAGTCCGACGTTGACGTACCAATACTGGGTGCCGGCCGCCCGTCGCCGCGCAATGACCTCTTCATGCAGCTCGAAGGTCCCGGGATGCAGGTGGTGTGCCACCCGCGGTTGGCCACGGAATTCCAGGTATGCCCGCTCGCTCCCGTACCGTGACCACCGCGCCGTCCCAGGCGCCGCTGGGAACCCTGTGCGTGCAAAGCTCGTGAAATAGCCCATGATCGCTGCACTGAGCGCCCGCTCCGGCGGCTCGTCCGGGGGTCTCGGCCACAACGCCGGCCACCCCTCCTCGGCCCCGACTCGCCCGAACTCGTAAGGCAATTCGCTGGCATGGAACGCCTCGAGCCGCAGCGCCTCCTGCGCCGGGTAGCGGTGCGCAAAATAGTAGAGGTATGAAGGGCATCCAAGCGCCTCTTGAGACCTCACCAGGCGCTCGGCGCTCCACCCGTAGAATGCGTCACGCGCCGCGGCGAGCGCGCTCTCTTCGATCTGTTCCGCCGGATACCGCTCGAGATAGCGCGGCGCGAGGTCCGCATAGATGCGCCTCACCTCAGCCTCGTAGTCGGCCGCACGGTCCGGCAGCGGCGGCAGGAAAAGCCGCAGGGCGCGGATTTCCCCGTCATTGAAGCCGGCGATCAGCGGCACTGCGGCCTGTTCGCCGCGGTCGAAGCACTCGACGATCTGCCGCGGCAGGACCCACCCGTCGATCGTCGCCTGCGGATCGAAACCCGCCGCCACCGCCTGCTCCGCGAGCGCCTGTGCACCCCTCTGGCGCAGCTGGGCAATACCGCTTGCGCCCAACCCTCGCACCAGCGCCTCGCCCACCTCATGAGCGCAGGGCAATCCGAACCGTGACTGCGTCAGGTGGGGATTGGACACGAGATACCCGCTCTGCGCGATCACCTTGTGGAAGAGGCCACGGGCGAGCGGACTCACCATCAGTTCGATGGCACTCAACGCGCCTGCGGATTCACCAAACACCGTGACGTTGCCCGGGTCTCCGCCGAACGCCGCGATGTGCTCCCGGACCCAGCGCAGCGCGGCAATCTGATCCAAAAGGCCGTAATTGCCCGACGATGCATTCGGGGACTGTGCGGTCAGCTCCGGGTGCGCAAGATAGCCGAGCACGCCGAGCCGGTAATTGACCGAGACCATCACGACGCCCTGCCGCGCCAGCGCCTCCCCGTCGTACATGGCGCTCGCCGGATCGCCGCTGCGCAGCGCGCCGCCGTGCAGCCATACCATGACGGGAGCGCCGTGCGCACCAGGCGGCGCCCAGACGTTCAGGAACAAGCAGTCTTCACTCGTGCGTGGCGGATCACTTGCGTAGATGCTGCCGGCAACCGAACGCACCTGCACACAGGCGGGTCCGAATTGCAGCGCCGCCCGCACTCCAGTCCACGCTCCCGCCGGAACCGGCGGCCGCCACCGCAGCGCACCCGTGGGCGCCTCCGCATAACGGATGCCAAGGAACATCCGCAGACCATCGGATCGTTCGATCCCGGCGAGCTCACCGAGCGACGTCCTGACCGTGCACGGCAGATCACGTCCTTCGTCCGCCGACGGCTCACGCTTCAGCGACATCAGTCGATACTCTCCTGGATTGCGACGCCATGGCCAAGCGCCTTCGGACGTGCGCGGCGCAGGCAGTCGCCGCACATCTTGCGTTCGCCACGAGGGACAGAACGCTGCTGGGGCTCGCGCCAGGGGCCGCTCAGCGCGCGTGCTTCTTGCGCGCCGCCGCACTCTTGCGCGGCTTGACGGCTTTGCCCGAGGAGACACACAGAGCCGTAAATCCCGCGGCCATAAAGCTGGCCAGGCGATCCTTCACCGCAGCGAAATCCTCGGACTTGCAGACTCCACCGGAGAGGTGATCGATGCGGCCGGTGCGCCCGAGCACGTGCAGGAACGCGCCGCTGACGAAATCGTAGCCCCAGAAAATGTCGGCATCCGAACAGCCCGGCAGTGCCTTCTTCAGGATGCCGATCAGCTTCAGGACCACGGGATTGAAGTGCAGGTCCATCATGGCCGCTCCCTCCGGGGAGTTGCTCACCTGCGCCGCGAATGCCGCGAAATTCCGCCAGCCCTCGCCGCCATTGATGTACAGATCCAGATCCGTGTCGAGAAAGGCCCGCAACGCGCCCTCCACCGTCGGGGCACCGCCGCACTCGCGCTCGTAGTGATCGAGCGCATCGAGCCTGCGGCTGCTGGTCGTGCCCGCCCGACGCGTGAACACGGCCTCGAACAGTCGTCGCTTGTCGACAAAGTAATAATGCATCAGCGAGGTGTGCACGCCGACCTTCAGCGCCACGTCGCGCAGCGTCACACCGTTCAAGCCGTGCTTGGAGAACAGGTACTCGGCGGCATCCAACATGCGCTCGAGAGTCTCGGCCCGCTGCTCCGCCTTGGTGCGGGTCTTCTGTTTGTTCGTGAGACGCTTGGCCATCTACGCAACCTTCGACGAAAAGCGGCAATCCAGGAACGGAGAGTACCACTAAACGTCGAACGGATGCGGTCACGGCCTAGCCTTCCGCGACTCGCTGGCGCAGGCGAATCTTGTCGATTTTACCCGTGGCCGCCAGCGGCATCTTCTCCACGACGATGACTTGATCGGGCAGCCACCACGATGGGATGCGGCCGCGCAGGCCCTCCAGGATTGTCTCACCGCGCAGCATCTGTTGCGCGCGCGGCTCGACGACCAGCACCGGCCGCTCGCCCCACTTCACATCCGGCCGTCCGACGACGGCAACGAGTCCAACACCGGGCATTGCGCTGACGAGGTCTTCGATCTCACGTGGATTGATCCACTCGCCGCCGGACTTGATCAGATCCTTCGCGCGCCCCGTGATGGCGAGATTGCCGTCGGCATCGATCAAGCCGAGATCTCCGGTGTCGAAGTACCCTTCCTCATCGAGCGCCGGCTCACCCTCGTTGAAATACCGCTCCGCGACGCTCGCACCCTTGACCCGCAGATGCCCGACGACACCGCGTTGCTCGGGCAGGGTCCGGCCTTCGGCATCGACCAATTTCAGGTCGAGCCCCATCACCGGCCGTCCCGAGGCGCGTGCCGCCGGCCCCGGCGTCACGTCCGGGGCCTCGATGGTGCCGAGCGGCGAGAGTTCGGTCATGCCCCAGCTGGTCTGCACGCGTGCGCCGAGCCGCTGCTCGAGCCGCGCCAGCAGCGACTGCGGGCAATGCGAGCCTCCGATCAGAATGCGCTTCAGGGACGGCAGCTCGCCGCCTTCCCGCTCGAGCAGATCGACCAACCCGAGCCATACGGTCTGCACTGCCGCTGCGACGGTCACGCGTTCCGTCTGAATCAAATGCCGCAGATGCGCCGGATCGGTGCTCCGTCCCGGCAACACCATCTTGGCCCCCACCGCCGGAGCGGCGAACGGGAATCCCCAGCCGTTCGCATGAAACATCGGTACCGCCACCAGTACCGTGTCGGCTGCCGTCAGAGCGATCGCGTCCGCCTGCAACGCACGCAGCGTGTGCAGATAGTTCGAGCGGTGGGTATAGAGCACGCCCCGGGGATTCCCG
Source organism: Pseudomonadota bacterium (assembly GCA_028067895.1). GTDB lineage: Bacteria > Pseudomonadota > Gammaproteobacteria > Steroidobacterales > Steroidobacteraceae > 13-2-20CM-66-19. Next base: position 7,351 of record JAPTUI010000487.1, read on the forward strand.
ACCGTTCCGGACGTGTAGCACAGGCCGGCGGGCCACTCCTCCTCGAGCGCCGAACGTGCCGGCACCGTCTTCCTCCGCATCGAGAAGCACCACGGTCTGAATACTGGGGCACCGTGGGAGAAGCTGCTCGGCGAGCGGCCACAGACCCGCACCGACGGCGAGCCAGCGGTCCTCGGCCTCATTGATCATCGAGACGAGGTGATTGATGCTCAGACGGGGATTGAGGGTGTGGCACACCAACCCGGCCCCCATCACGGCGTACAGGACGGCAAGATGATCCACACTGTTCCACGCCAGCGTCGCGATGCGCTCGCCGGGCGCCGGACCGAACGCGCGCAGACCACCCGCCAGTCGCCGGCATCGCTCTCCGAGCTGCGCATACGCGACGCGACTGACGCTGCCCTTGCCGTCTGCGCAGACCACCTCCGTCCGGCCATGCCACTTGGCCGCATGGTCGAGAAACTTATCTACCGTCAACGCATATCGCTGCATCGCTCAATCCACGCCGTCATCGAAACCTGATCATGCCGCCGGAAACCCTCCCGAGCGCCCGATCGTTCAAAATGTCTTCATGAAGCGCAGCCCGTACTGCCGCGGATATCCCGCATAGCGAAGCTGCGACATCATGGCGCTCACGTATTGATCGTTGGTGAGATTCGTTCCGTAGGCAGTGAGCGACCATGACCCGCGACCGTAGGAGATCTGCGCCGACAACAAATCCCTGGAGCCCAGGAAATCCCCGAGCGGCGCGTTATCGAACAACGTGGCCCACTGCGAACCTACGTGCGAGTAATTCGCCCGGGTCGTCACGGTGCGTCCACCGCCCAGATTGAACACATACTGTGCGCTCAAGTTGTAGGTGAATTTAGGCGCGTAGGTCTGCGGATGTCCGGCAAGATTCACGCAATTTGCCGTTGCCGGACCGCTGAGCGGCGCACAGGTCTGGGCACCGGGGATGCGCGGATCGTTGGCGAAGAACAGCCCCAGGCTCGAATGGTTGTACGAGGCGTTCGCGTCCACCGAGAAGTGACCCAGCAGCGCCTGCACCGACGCTTCGACACCATACAGCGTCGACGGCGACGGATTATTGACCTCGAGCGACTGAGTCGGCAGCAGAGGATCGCCGATCGTGACCTGAAAGTTCTTGTACCTGTCGTAATACCCGTCGAGCTGCATCCGGACGTGATCTTGTAGCGCCGAACCCTTCCATCCCAGTTCGTAGTCCGTCACGTACTCGGCGCGGAACGGCTTCTGCAGCTGCGTGCCGATCGGCGTGTTCAGACCGCCCTGCTTATAGCCGGTAGCAACGAACGTATACAGATAGTTCGTGGCATTGACCCTCCAGCTGAGCGCCGCTTTGCCTGTCAATCGGTCGTCATGCTCGGTCTGGTGATCCGCCTGATTGTAGAAGAATTGCGGAATCTCGATATGCACTCGATTCGTAGAATCATTGTACGAATAACGCATGCCGAGCTGAAACTCGACTCCGTGGTTGAAATGAAAGCTCAACTGCCCGAAGGCGGCCGCAGTATCGTTCAACACGGTTCCACTGATGTTCTCGTCGAATACACCGGGCGGATAGCCGATGTAGAAGCCGCTGCGCAGCGGATAGTAGTAATCGAGACCCTGGTAATACACGCCGCCCACCCAGGTCATAAATCCCTTCGCAGGCGAAATCAGGTCGAATTCCTGAGAATAGAGCAGCCCCGGCACCTGATCCTTGAAGACGTAATTCAGCTTATCCGTCCCATCGAGGTCGGCGTTATAGGCGGTTCGGCCATACTGGACCCCGGAGATCGAGCGCAGCGTGATCCCCGATTGCATGGTGTAGTCGACGTTCAGGGTAGAGCGGGCAATCTGATTGATCGCCAGCTGCGGACCGTTCGCCGTGATGTCGTACAGCGGCGTCGTGGCGGTTGCGGGCGAGGCCGGGTATCCGCCCTCGTCTATGTATGCATAGTCGTTCCGCCAGATCGCGCGCAGTGAGTGCGACGGCTGCCAGAGCAGGCTGTAGCGGACCGCCGTTTCCTTCAGCGTG
>JAPTUI010000209.1 GCA_028067895.1 Pseudomonadota bacterium
GATCTATCCCACCCTCTCCGCCAGTTCAATTAAGAACTACGAATCAAAGGGTTGCATCTGGACTCGCTCCGGAATGTGACATAAAAATCCTTAAGATTCTTTTAGGTTGGATTCTGGCTCTCGCGATTCGCCCCGCAGCACCGAATCGTCGTCATCCCCTTCGGGTTGCAGGTCTTGCGGTCAGGCAAGACGCGCTCGCCAGGGTCCGTGGTGCGGTGGCTCGCTCGGATGCGCACCGTGCGGCATCGCAACAACCAACAGCATCGTCGGGCGCATGACGATTCAAACACAGAACAGGCGGCACGCACGGCGCGCTGCGGTCGATCCCCTCGTATTCTTGCCGCTCGAGTGATTCAGATGCCGCCTCGACTGTGACGGCATCGCGCCGGAGCGGCACTGCGTCGCGGCCCGCTGCGCGCAGCTGGTCGGGCACAACTTGACCTTCAGCTGTGGCGGTGCGCCTGTGCGTGGGGTTGCGCGAGATCGATCACTCGCCGTGGCGGGGAGTGGATCGCGGCCGGTACTGTGTGGTGTCGCGACGGAATTGACACGCTGCTGCGCGGTGCGAGTGCTCGAGTATTCGTCTCGGTCATCGCCGTCATTGACAAGACGCGTAGGCCGCCTGAGTTACGGGCCGCTGGGGGCCGATATCGCCTGGATGAAGCGCTCGCAGATCGGTCCATGCGCCAGCGCGGACGGCAGTCCGTCAATCCTGGAGCAGCTGCAGGGAACGCGTTCCCTGCAGCACATTCTCACCGCATGGGGTCGTGCGCTGGGCCGTGGCCATTACCACCACCAACATCGCGCGCTACGAGGATCTCCGCGAATACTCTCAATATGTGCAGGTTGGTTGAGCGCTGCGGACGCGCACCGCAGCGCTCGATCAGTCCCGATTGGGCGGCGGGACTTGCGGGCCTTCACCGCGTCTGGTTCCTTTCCGCTTCCCGCACCAGCAGCACCGGCACGGAGGTGTGGCGCACGATGTACTCCGCGCTACTGCCGAGCAGCAGTCGGCTCACGCCGTGGCGGCCATGGGTGCCGCAGACGATCAGATCGGCCGGCCACTGTTGGGCGCGGCGCACGATGCATTCGCCGACGGGGACGCCCAATTCCTCGAGCAGCACGGTTTGAACCGGGATGCCCGCTGCGCGAACCTGCGCCTCGGCCTGCGTCAGCAGTTGTGCCCCCGTCTCGCGCAGCGCCTTCGAGCCCGCATCGAGATTGACCGCCGCGATGTCGCCAGCGGCGACCCGCCATTCATCGACGACGTGCAGCAGCAGAATCTGTGCGCCTTGGTCGTGCGCCAGCTTGATCGCCTCGTGCAGCCCTTGGGCCGCTGCTGAACTGCCGTCGACGGGAACGAGGATCCGTTGGTACATGCTGCGCCTCCCAGGTCATTCTGATGCGCATAGCGTACGCGCGAATGGGTCAGGGGGCATCAGGGAGGATGCGCATGAGGGTGCGGCGCATGAAATAATCCCGTCTCATGCAACGCGCCGCCCGCTCCTGAGTCGAATCCCCATGCTCGGGGCAATCACCCGTTCCGTCGTGGCCCTCGCGGGCGCGCATCAGAACGTCGCGTACGGACTGATCCTGGTGGTATCTCTGTCCGAATCGCTGCCGGTGGTGGGCGCGTTCGTGCCCGGAGATGCGATCATCTTCGCCGTCAGCGCACTGGTTCCGACCGGAGCGCTGCGGCTCTGGCCGCTGGTTCTCGCCGCATTCGTCGGGGCCGTACTCGGCGACGGCTTTGCCTTCTGGCTCGGCCGGCACTACCACGCGGCCATCCTCGGTCGCTGGCCGTTTCGCGGTCGACCGCGGCTCGTGGCGCGCGGCGCGGCGTTCCTTGAGCGCCACGGCGGCAAGAGCGTGTTCACGGCCCGCTTCACCCCCGGAGTGCGGGCGATCGTGCCGGTCTTGAGCGGCGTGCTGTCCATGGATGCGGCCCGCTTCTACCTGATGAATCTGCTCTCAGCGCTGTTGTGGGCGCCGGCCCACATTTTCGCCGGTGCTGCCATCGGGGCCTCGTTCGTGTTGCTCGGCGCCGTGGCTGGGCGGCTCGCGCTCATCGCGGCCATCTTGCTGGTGCTGCTCGGATTGCTCTACGTGCTGATACGCTACCTGCTGCGTCGCGTCGCCCCGCACGCGCTCGCCGCCCAGGAGCGGTTGCGTGTCTGGGCGGCGGAGCGCAGCGGCTGGTTCGCGCGCCAGGTGCTTGCGGTGCTCGATCCGACGCGGCGCGAGATGCCAGCGCTCGCAGTGCTCATGGCCATCGTGCTGTCGAGTCTGTGGCTGTTCTTCGGCGTGCTGCAGGACGTCGTCGCCGGCGATCCGCTGGTGCGCGCCAACCAGGCGGTTTTTCACTTTCTGCAGAGTCTGCGCACCGAGTGGGTCGACCAGGCGATGGTGGCCGTCACCGAACTCGGTGATGCTGCGGTGGTAGCCGCGGTTGCCGCTGCGGCGCTGGCGTGGCTTGCGTGGCGGCGCAACTGGCGCGCGGCCGTCCATCTGGTCAGCGTGCTCGCGGTCGCGGGGATCGCCACCGCTGTGTTGAAAATAGCGTTGCGTATCCATGGTCCCGAACCGATTGATACCGGCTGGGATGCGTTCGCGTTCCCCAGCGGACATTCCGCGGCCAATGCGGCATTGTACGGATTCCTTGCGATCATCACCGCGTGGGAAGTCAAGGGCCGCTGGCGCCTGCCGATCACCGGCGCGATCGCCGTTTTCATCGGTGCGATCGCGTTTTCACGGGTCTATCTGGGTGCGCATTGGCTGTCCGACGTGCTGGCCGGGACCGCCTTCGGTATCGCTGCCGCTGCGCTGCTCGCGATCGCCTATCTGCGCCACGATCCCCCTCGGGTCGGCGCGACCGGGTTGTGCGTGAGCACGGGGCTGGCGCTGCTGCTCTTTGGCGGCCTGCACATCGCGCAGCGTCACGCATTCGACATGCGCCGCTACGCAGTGCGTCAGCAGGTGCAGTTGATGCCGCTCGAGACCTGGTGGCAGCACGGATGGAACCGCCTGCCGGCCCGGCGCGTCGATCTGATCGGCGGGGCCGAGCAACCATTGACCTTCCAATGGGCCGGGCATCGCGCCGGACTGCAGCGCGAACTCGCGGCGCACGGCTGGCGTCGCCCGCCGCGATGGACGCTGCGTACCGCGGCCCGCTGGTTCGAGCCGCATGTCGGACTTGCCGATCTGCCGGTGTTGCCGCATCTGCAGAGCGGTCACCGCGAGGCGCTCGTGTTGGTGCACCGCGGCGGTACTGCGCACGAGCGGTACGTTTTGCGGTTGTGGCGCTCGGCGACGGACTTGACCACGGCGACTGCCAGCGAACCGTTGTATCTCGGAACGGTGATCATGGACCGCTTGGAGCGTGTCGCGCCGGTCATGACCGTGACACACCCGTTGCGCAACTATGACACGCCGCGCAACGTGCTGGCTCAGGCCCTTGCGCGCAAGCGTGTGCTGGCTCGGCCCGGGGAGAAGTCCGAGCGGGCTTGGGACGGCTGCGTACTGCTCGGTCGGCCGGCCCCGGGCACGCACTTCGGGTTGCGCCCCACTGTTCAGTTGCGCAGTGCGCCTCGACGGCTCCACCAGCGCCGGGCGGCGACGAGTGCCCAGACGGCCTCGACCAGTCCGAACGGCCAGGCACCCTGCAGAAATCCGTAGATTGACCCCAGGATGCAGGCGCCGCCGAACGCCAGGCTGTACACGGCTCGACGCTCCTCGAGCGCATAACACACCAGCATCGCCGTCACCGCGAATAGACCGAAGATCGTCAGAGGACTCATGCCGACATTCTACGACTGTTGCGCCCCGGCGCCAGTCTTCGGGTGGAGGTCGAAATGTACTCTGCGATCAACGTCTTGTCCCCGATAACTCGAATATCGACCGCGCAACTGTCACGAACGCGCAACGCTCCCGCAACGCTGGCGTCACGTGGGGACACTACCTTGCCCGCCCAGTTGCTTAACCACGGGTGAGGATAAATCGAATCATGAATCCACGAGTACGATGCGCGGTGAACATGGTCCTGGGCGCGGCGCTGGCCGGCGTTGCGCTCAACGCACAGGCTGCGACAGGGGCGGATCCGGCGGCGGCCTTGCTGTCGCCCGGGCCGACGCCGGTGCCAAGTGCGGGCCCCGCGCTGAACCCGTTCGCATTCGCGAAGACCAAGCTCAAAGCAGTCAAGATCGAGGGATATCGCGACTTCACCAGCCAAGTGCTCGACGCGAAGCAACTGCGCGATTCATCGCAGCCCGCAGAATCGGTCACGCACTCCATGATCTCGCTGTTCGGCCCGGACGCCGGGGGTACGCAAGCCTTGACTGCGCTGCCGAACGTCTATGTGTCCGGCACAGACAACTATAGCGCGACCGGCCGGCAGCAGATTTCGATTCGTGGCATCAAGGTCGGTTACAACAGCATTCCAGGCGATCTGGAGACGAATGCCATCACGGCCGAGCTCGACGGCGTGCCCCTGAACAGCCTCAGCCAGGGAACCGGCTGGCACTCGGTCGAAATTCCGCTCGGCGTGCTGATGTCCGGGGAAAACGTCATCGTTGGTCCAGGTAATCCCAGTGAGCGCTGGTTCAACAGCATGGGTGGGACCATCGACTTCATTCCCGTGCAACCGTCGGTTCGCGCTGGCGGCAAAGTGATGCTCGCCGGCGGCAGTTCTTCGACGATGGATGCCTCTGCGGTTTACAACACAGGGGCGATCAATGGCTGGACGACGGTATTCGGACTTGCTACCGGGCGTAGCCAGGCAATCCGTGACACCCAGGACAGCCTGCCGGCGGACACAGAGGAAGTGTATGCAAAGACCCGCAAACAGCTGAGCGATGGCTCGGTGAGCTTCGGTGCGTATTACCAGCGAAATCATGAGTGGCGTCCGAACATGATTCCGCTGACGGCGCAGCCGTACGTCGATATCGGCGGTCTGGGGATCGGAGCTCCGTACAGCCAGCAGACATCGGGCTTCTATGCAACGCTGCCGCGCTCGGTCTGGCACAAGACGATCCTCATCAATAACTGGCTGTTGTGGTCGCACCTGCATCTGAAGCTCTCATCGAGCCTCGATATGTCGAACATGATGTGGGTGCGAATCGGCAAAGTGCGTCATTATCGGAGCAACAACTACCTTTTGCCGAGTAATCCTCTCTATGCCACGGCGGGCGGAAACCCGACCAACCACGAGCACTACATTGAGCGCTCCAAGACTTTTGGCGATCGCATCGCCTTCCACGAGCGCTTCAATCGAATGGATACCCTCAGCTACGGTGGATATCTCGTGATGTCGCGTGCCAAGAGCGATTATCAGGGGTATTCGACCTTCGATGGCAGCTCGTTGTCACAGCCGGAACAGACGGATTTCAATACCACTACCAGCACTTACTGGGCCGCGTTCCTGCAGGATGATTTCCGGCCGCTGCCGCGCCTTAAGATCGTGCCGGGAATCCGGGTCGTCGATTTCATTACGGATTTCGCCAATCTCAGTCCATCCGTCGCGTGCGCCGAGTACCACATAACCGGCTGCAATTATGGACAGCCGATTCCAACGTTCCCGGTGGTCGGAGGCTCGAGCATCAGCGTCAATGGCCAGACGTTCCAGTTTCAGAGCTATGATACGGCGCCGGATGAATCGACGGATTTCGTCAAGCTCGAGCCGTCCATTGGATTGAATTATGAACTGGTCCGGAATCTGAATCTGTTCGCGAATTTCTCCGTGACGCGCCACAACCCGAACTCGGGCAATCTGGATCGCTACCCGGTGAATCTCGCGACATTGAAGCCGGCTCGGTCCGAGCAATACGACTTCGGTGTACGTTATGCCGCGCTGCGGCTCGGTGCGATGCGAGATGTCTACGCCTCAGTCGACTTCTTCCACAATTTGCTCAGTGATGAGACGCTCACCTACAGCGTGGCGGGACTGGCAAATAGTCCGAATTTCACCTATTTCGGATACGGAGCTGCGACCTACAAGGGCGTGGACGTCTCCCTGCGTGCGGACTTCACTCGCCACTGGAGCGGATTCGGTAATTTCGGGTACCTGAGCAGCCGCTGGAATGAATATCAGTCGGCGACCAGCCCCTCAGGGCCGCAGCCGACGGGCTACGGTCTGCCGGTCGCCAATTCCCCGAAGGACACGATCAATGCCGGTGTGACCTATCGATTCCGGCTGGCCGTGGCCAAAGTGAAGGCGACGCTGTGGGATCAATATATTGGGGCACGTTATCTTTTCAACAAAAACACCGGTCTGCCCTCGACGCTGACCAATCCGGCGTACAACCTGGTCAACCTGTCGCTCACCGCGAAGACCCATTGGTTTGATCGGCTGCCGGGTGTCAAAGACAGCACGATATCCCTTCAGGTGCTCAATTTGACCAACAAGGAGTACAATTCGACGGAATATGTGAGCTCCGGTGGCTACTTTCAGACGAGTGGCCTGCCGACACCTGTCAGCGGCTACGTGATTGCCAATCCGGGCGCGCCGCGCTTGGTGTATGCGGCGGTGACGATGGACTTCTGAGGTCTGATGGCGGCCTCGTCATGTGCCGCTGCTGATGGTGGAGCGTTGGTTACGGCGCGCAGGGACGCGCGCCACCTCTGCTGATATTGAATTCGAACACGATTACGGCGCCGCACGTGTTGGCGCGCTCGCCGCCATGGAGTACGGTGCTGACTAGGCGCAGGGCTCGATCGTCAGGTCACGATCTGCTCAAAACGTACGTCCGTGTCCTTCCTCCCGTGCCCCGGCTGGTCCGTGGTGGGCGCCCCGTGGGGGGCGATTGGCCTGGCTCGATTCGCGATGCGCAGCCAGTCGGGATCGCGGCAGGGAGCGCCGGACCGACCGCCCGGACTCACATATGTAAAACGCACCGTCGGTGGCTTCGGCGAATTGCCGACCTGTGACCTTCGTCTCCGTCTCGCATCACGGTGTCGTATATCTAGGGCGCTAGGTAATTCAGATGCGTGACGACCCAGTACCGAATCGAGTAGCGCGGCGCGAGCGGATCGCGGCTGCTGATCGTGCGCGCGTTCATCGCTGCCGGCGGGCACTCTACGGAGGGATCCGATGATGTTCGCGGCGGTCGGGGGCGGGGTGGTTGCGCTGGCATTTGCGGCTTTCACCCTCATTCGGCATGGGCGTCCGGTCGGCGCCGTTGCGCTCAGCGGCCAAGAGCTGTTCGCGTCCACGCCGGATGCACTGCTGGTCGTTGATCAGCGCGGGCGAATCGTGCAGGCCAATGCCCTCGCCGCGGAGCTGTTCGGGTGGACTGACGGAGCGCTGGTTGGAGAATCCGTCGAGCGGCTGGTGCCTGGCTTTCATGACGAGTGCGAGACTGCGCGCCGCGAAGGTCGCGGCCGGGTCGCAGCCTCCGAATGGGGCCGAGTGATGCTCGGGACCCGCCGTGATGGCCGCGAGTTTCCGCTCGAGATCAGCTTGAGCACGCTGTCCTCTGGGGCGCTGATTGCGGCGGTTCGCGACCACACGGAGGTGCGCGCTCAGCTCGAGCAGAACCTGTTCCTCAATCGCATGTATTCGACGCTGGCCGAGACCAACCAGCTGATTGCGCGCTGCGAGAGTGAGGCTGAGCTGTTCGATCGGGTCTGCCAGATTGCGGTGCGCTTCGGAGAGCTTCGCTTGGCCTGGATCGGCCAGTCCGATCGCGCTTCCGGGCGGATCACGCCCGTGACTCGGTGCAGTGCTTCGCGACAGTTCGAGCGGTATTTGAACGATTTATCCGTGCATGTCAGTGCGAGCCGCCCGGAGGGCCGCGGCCCGGTCGGAGTCGCGTGGCGCGAGGGGCATGCCGTGTTCGTGCAGGACTTCCGGCGGGACCCGCGCATGGCACCCTGGCGTACCGAAGGGGCTCCGGTCCTGTGGGGTTCGTGTGCTGCGCTGCCGCTGCGGCGTGGCGGCGCGGTGTACGCCGTGCTGGTGTTGTACGACACGCAGCCGGAGGCATTCAGCGACAAAATCCGCGATCTGCTCGAGCGCATGGTCGTCGACATCGAATACGCGCTCGATCGGATCGAGCTGCGCGCCGAACGGGAGCGCGCGGCGCAGGAACTGCATGTCGCGGCGCTCGCATTCGAGTCGAGCGGCGCGATGCTGGTGACGGATGCGGTAGGACGGATGATTCGGGTCAATGAAGCGCTGCGCATGATGAGCGGTTACGGCCCGGACGAGTTGCTCGGCCAGGAACTGCCGGCACTGTTCAGCGCCTCGCTACCGCCGTTTGCGGAATTGCTCGCGCAAGTGCGCCTATCCGCCCGCTGGCAGGGAGAGATCTGGGCACGGCGCAAGAGCGGGGAGGAGTACCCGGTGTGGCTCTCGGTCACAGGGGTGCGCGGCGAGGACGGGCGCTGGACGCACTACATCGCCGCGCTGACCGATCTGTCTGACCAGAAAGACTCCGAGCAGCGCATCTCGCGCCTGCTGAACTTCGATGCGCTCACGGGGCTGCCGAATCGGCGCTTCATGCTCGATCGGTTACGTTCGGCCGTGCAGTGGGCCGAGCACGCCGGTGGTCACGGTGCGGCGCTGCTGATCGGACTCGACAAGTTTCAGGCCGTCAACGACATGCTCGGGCATCAGGCGGGCGACATCCTGCTGCAGCAGACCGCTGAGCGGTTGCGCGCGGCAGTTCCGGGCGAGGATCTGGTCGGGCGCGTCGGCGGGGACGAATTCTTGCTGGTGCTGGAGGATCTCGGTGCCGATGCCGCGAGCGCCGATGCCGCTGCGGGTCGGACCGCCGAGGATCTGCTCGCCACGATCCTGCAGTCGCATCTGATCGGCGGACAGATGGTGTCGTGCTCGGCGAGCATCGGGATCGCGCCATGGGGTGGTCAGGCCGGTGCGGGGTTCAACGAACTGCTCAAGCGTGCCGACGTGGCGCTGCATGCTGCCAAGGATGCCGGCCGCAACGCGGTGCGGCTGTTCTCCCCAGGGATGCAGCTCGCGCTCGAACGCCGATCGCGGCTCGAGTCACGCCTGCGGCATGAGTTCCGCACCGATCAGCTCGAGCTGTATTTCCAGCGGCGCGTCGACGTGCACGGCACGACCCTTGGCGCCGAGGCGCTGCTGCGCTGGAACGATCCGCAGCGTGGCGTGGTCTCGCCGCTCGAACTGATCCCGCTTGCCGAGGAGATCGGCCTGATTCACGAGATTGGCCGCTGGGCGCTCGGGCGCGCCTGCCGGCAACTTCGCGAGTGGTCGCGACCGGGCAGTCCGGCGCGCAGGCTTAAGGTGGCGGTGAACATCAGCCCCAAGCAGCTCGCTGCAGAGCATTTCGTCGCCGAGGTCAGCGACATCATCGCCCGGACTGGCGTCGATCCGAGCCTGCTCGAGCTGGAAATCACCGAGGGATTGCC
>JAPTUI010000506.1 GCA_028067895.1 Pseudomonadota bacterium
CGCTGAAGAGAGCAGCGCCCTCCTCGATCCCCATACCTGGTCGGGGTACATCCGGGACTCGAGGGTAGAAGGGGCCGGCATCCTATAGATATTGGATCAAAAATTCAATCGTGCCGTACCCGCTCTCCGGCCGGTCCAGAAGGGTGCGCGCCCTGCCTCGATGCCCTCTGTCGCAGGTCGAGCCTGCGTCAGGCATGGCGGCCACAAATCTCCTTTTAAACCAATCGCTTATAGAAGTCCGGACCCGCGCGCACGATCGCCCCTCTCCCGTCCCGCAGCGCCCTCACGGACACGATCCGCGGCGCACCCCGGCCACGCGGCGCGAGGCCCCGATGCGCTCCCGGACTTCACCCTGCGCTTCGCCGTTCCGCGTCGCTCGCCCATCGCCTCGGTCCCGAGGGACCGTCCCTCCGGCTCGCACTTCCCAGTGATCGGACGGGCCTCGCTCGGTCGAACCGAGACGCGCCTTGGATCCGCACCCCGCAGGACACGTCCGGCCGTCCGGGTGCCAGAGGTCGTTCACGGATGTGTATTTTTGTGCACGCGCGAGTCGCTCCCGGTCCGCGGCCTGATCGTCCCGGACCCGCGGACATCCCACTGCGCGGTGATGTACAGCACGGGGGTGGCTTACATCCGGGTTCGCGTCAGCGCGCGGACACTGTTAGAAACCGCCCGATGCAGAGCTGAGTCTGGGCTTTTGAAAGTCACGAGGTCCCACCGCACGCCCCACAGGCAAACGTCACGTCGCAGCGGAAGAATCAGAGTACAGTGTCGCGGGAAACACCTCTTGTAAGCGTAAAGTGACCTAGGAGCCTCAGTGCCGAAACCGAACTACCGCCTAGCCAAGAAGCAGAAGGAACAAAGCAGGGCTGCACGCCAGCTCGAGAAGCAACAGCGCCGGGCCGCCCGCGCCAGCAGCCCCGCCGAGAACGCAGCACCGTCGCAGGACCCGCCCGCCGGCCCTGCCGACACCACGCCGATGAGCGGAGCATGAGGCTCGGGAACACTCGCGGAGCACCCACGAGTCAGGACCGCTCAGCGCAGTTGCGGCGCGACCAGGAAGCCGCCCCCAAGCTGCGCACCGTATTCCCCAAAGTCGAACAGTTGCGTTTCGACCTGCGCTTCGAGGGCGGCGGGTCCAGCACGCCCGTGCCGCAATCTCGCATCCTGCACCCGCCGGCCCGCGCGCACTTCACGTTTCCGTGCCCATACAGCGACTGCAACGGTGGGTTCGACCTGGCCGCGGCGGTCGACTCGGCCGTCGCCAGCCCCGCTCACCGCATCGAGGGCGTACTCGAATGCACCGGCATGCGCGGCGGGGATGGCGGATCGAAGGCGCCGTGCGGCCTGCATCTTCACTTCGCCCTGACGGTGGTCAGTTCGCCGCCGCACTGACGGGCATTATTTGCGGCGGCGCGTAGTGCTCTGCACAACCGGTTCCTGCGGCCGCGTGAAATCGATCGCGAAGCGGTCCCCGTCGAAGTCCGCGACCTTGCCGATCAGATCGGGGCGGACGTAATAGCCGCCCGCCTTGCCCGTTTTCTGCCGCTGCGCAAAGGTGACGATCATCCGTACGGGCAATTCGCCGTCGCGCGCACGGCTCAGGTGCTCGCGCAGTGATTTGAGCACCCCGGCAGCGGCCGGCTCGGCGGACAGGCGGGTCTCGTACCGCAACACCCCGGGCGCAGGATGCGAAAAATTCGCCTGCCGGCAATTGATCACCAGGGCGCCGTCGCTCGCCATCGCGGAGAGAGAGCCGAATCGGCTGGACGGCTTGGCACCAAACCTGCCGAACGCGTCAAGTAGAGAAAGGTTCATCACGCGCATCGGCTCCAGGGTTCGATCTGTTGGAAGAGTTGCTGATTCGGCCGGCGTGCAACCGGGCCGGCCGATCTGCACACCACGTTCTGACATGCCGCGCCGGGCCGGACGAGGTACCACCCGATCGTGAAATGACACCGCAGCGCTGACGTATCGGGCGCAGGCAACGCCCGCGGGACTTTCCGCCGAGCTCCACCTCGGCTCATCATGCGGCGCGCCGGCATCACCATCGCTGCGCGCGATGAACGGGCGCCGGTCCGGCGGTGGATTCGCACCGTCGCGCGACCGAGTTGAGCCAGCATGCGCGCACCGCAGCGCCGACGCAAGCGAGAACTCGCGACCTGCGCTAACTGCGGCGCATAAAAGTTTGGCAGGCCAGCTGCAATCCTGTAGCCTGTCGGGCGGCTCGTATCTTTTCGGCTTGTCTGCCTTGGCACCACGCGCCGGCCCCCGGCGCGCCCCTTCGGCCAAAGTCTGCCACCCGCGCAAAGCTCCGCGAACCACGTCGCAGGAGATCCCTGCGGCTCCACATTCGCTTCTCTCAAGAGTATCCGCAGTGACCAAACTATATGTTGGAAATCTCCCCTTCACCGCCACCGACGAAGGCGTGAACGCCCTGTTCTCACAGCACGGGACGGTGGAGAGAGTCTCCATGATCACCGACCGCGAGACAGGCCGCCCGCGCGGCTTTGCCTTCGTCGAGATGCCCAACGCCGATGCGGCCCGTGCGATGCAGGCGCTCAACGGCGCCGACTTTGACGGCCGGGCGTTGCGAGTCAACGAAGCCCAGGACCGCGAGCGTTCGGGCGGCGGCAACCGCAGCGGCGGCCCGCGCCGCTACTGAGATCCCGTCCATCGTGTGCCCTCCCGGCCGTAGCGGCCGGGAGGGCACACGATCAACGTTGCAGCGAGGTCGGTGCCATGGCTTGGCGCAAAACGGGACGGTACCGCCCCGCAGAAGAAATTCAGGTGATGACTTGTGACGTCTGCGAACGCGACGTCGGCTTCGAAGACGGGCGGCGCCCGAATGAACACTTTCGGTTGAGCCGCCATCCCAACGCAGGCACACTCGATGACCAGCAGGCACCCGTGATCATCTGTTCGCGCGAATGTCTGCGTGCATTCGCGGCCAATGTGACGGGTCCGGACCGCACTTGCGCGCCGAAGAATAGCGGCAGCAGTTGAATGCGGTGCACTGCGAGTCCGTACTCCCCGGCGGGCTCGCTCGAGATGTCCGGCCATCTGCCCCGAGCGGTCATGCCCATGAGCGAGTATGAATTCACCGTCTCTCTGCGCATCCGTCATCCGACACTCGATCCGCAGACGATCAGCGCGGCGCTCGGCATCGAGCCACAGCACTCGTGGCGGGCCGGCGAGCCACGCCGCGATGCCACTGGCGCGACGCTCGGCGGGATCCATCGTGACAGCTACTGGATGGGGCGGTTGATGCGCGAACCTCAACTCTCGGACGAAGGAGTGTCGGTGGAATCGGTGCTGTCGAAGACGCTCAACCAGCTCCGTCGTGCGCAGCCGTTCCTCGAACAGCTGAGCGCGGATGGCGGCGCCGCCGAAGTGCTGATCAGCCTGTTTGCCCGCGAAGTGTTCAGAATCGAGTTGCCGCCGGATGACTTGGCCGTGCTCGGCAAGCTGCACCTGAGTGTCGTCCTCGAGGTGCATCCCCACTCCCCGCTCACTGTGCCGCCATCGAGATCGAATTGACTGCGGCCCCGCCGACTTCCCACACCATGCCCGATCACACCACACGTTCTGCAGAGGCCGCCCCCCGCAGAGCACGCACCGATCGCGCGGCGCCGGTCCGGGCAGCGCCGGGGCCGCGCGCCAGGGGCGCCGGCTTCGGTGCAACGCCAGCCCAATCCCGCTCGCCGCACCGCCCGGATGCTCGCCGGCTGCGTCGCGTCAGCTCCTCGGCACTGACGCTCGGCACGCAGGCCGTGTCGCGCACTCGAGTGCGCTGAGTGATCACCCTCACGTTTTGGGAATTGAGCACCGAATCGATGACGTTCCTTCGCGGCGCCTACTTCAGGATTTGCGCCGATGCGACGCTGCGCGGACCCGACAACGCCGTCGCGGCCCGCTACAGCGGCGGTCTCTGGCAGGTCGCGCGCAGGACGCACAGGGTGCTCGAGTGCCGCACCGCCCTCTATCTTCGCGTAACGGGCGCTGACGGCCAACGCAAGCGCATCGGGCCGTATGAGTGCCTCAAGGTGGCCGGCGGGGATCTGTTCTCGAACGACCTCTATTTGGGCACGCATGCGCCCCGGGAATCACAGCCGCCGCAGGCGCACATCTGGAGTGAGATCGCGCTGCTGCCCGAGATTTGATCGGCGGCGCGGCCCTCAGTGCGTGTTGCGCGCCACGAGCATGCGCAGCCGTGCCGCACGTTGCTGCTCGAACAGCGTGCCGGCCGGCGGATGGTTGCGGAAGTACGCCAGGATGCCGCGGAAGATCGCATCGGCGATGCGCTTCTGGTACCAGGGCTGGGTCAGTTTCGCCGCTTCCGTCGGATCGGACATGAAATCCGTCTCGACCAGCATGGAAGGAATGGTGGGCGACTTCAGCACCACGAATGCGGCCTGCTGCACCGTCATCTTGTTCACCGGCACCGAGCGGTCGAGCGCAAGTAGGACGTCGTGAGCCGCGACCACGCTGTGCGCGATGGTGGTGGTCTGAGACAGGTTCAACAGTACGGTGGCCAGCGTGTGCGACTTGTTGCGCAAGCGCACGCCGGCCAGATCATCAGAGGCGTTCTCCCGGGCGGCGAGGATGCGGGCCGCCTCGCTCGAGGCCCCGTGCAGCGACAGGATATACACCTGCGCGCCCTCGATGTTCGGATCGTCGCAATCGTTGACGTGAATCGAAACGAACAGATCAGCGTGGTCGCGACGTGCGATGCGCATGCGATCACGCAGCGTCAGGTAGACGTCGCTGTCGCGGGTCATCGTCGCGCGCATGCCGCGCTGCTGATCGATTCGCTGCGCGAGCAACCGGCCGATGGCGAGCGTGATGGTCTTTTCCATGATGCCGTGCGGCCCGATGGTGCCCGAGTCGATCCCGCCGTGGCCCGGATCGACGGTGACGATGATGTCGCGTCCGTCATCGAGCGGGGTCAGCCGGGTACGGATCGCGCGCGGCGGCGCGGCCATGCGCGCCGGCGCGGCCGGACCGAAGCCGTTCAGTTCGATGAGCAGTTGACGCCCGGCGCGCGTCGGGCGCAGCCACACCAGGCGCATGTGGGCCGCCGAGCCGGTGATGAAGACCAGGCGCAGCGCGCCGTTCGGCTGCAGGCCCATGCGCACCCCGCGCACCCAGCCGCGCGTCTGGGGCAGGCGCAGACCAGCACCGGCGCGCGTGCCGAGCAGGTCGATCACCTCCCGGTCCGGATTCGTCAGCCGGAAGTAATGCGCCCGAGTGAAACCGCCCAGTTCAAGCCGCGCGGTAGCCCGATGGGCCGCGCTCGACACCCAGAGCTGATCCAAATGATCGACACCGGCGTGAGCCGGGCGGCCCGCCAAAGTGCCCAGCAGCGCAATCGAGATGTAAAATACCTTCCTGATCATGGGCTTCGCGGCATTCGTTGAGGCGTAATCTACGAGCCGCGCGCCCTCATTTCAACTCGAATTGCGCGCACAGCGCGCCAGCCAGGCGTCACCTGCAGCGGTGCCGCAGGACAGTCGGGCCTCATGCCCCTCGGCCGCGACGCTGAGTTCGACGGTCACATCGGGCGGCGGCAGGCTCCCGTGAGCCCGCTGCGGCCATTCGATGAGCCACAGACATCCGGGCAGCGCCCACGCTTCGAGGCCCAGGTGCTCAAGCTCCTCCGGCGCGCGCAGCCGGTACAGATCCAGATGCACCACCGTCTGGTCCTCGAGCGGGTACAGCTGCAGCAGTGAATAGGTCGGACTGCGCACCGGGCCGGTGACGCCACACGCGCGCAGAAATCCCTGCGCTAACGTCGTCTTGCCGGCACCCAGATCCCCGCACAGATACAGCACCGCAAGCGGCGCGCGCCCGTCGGGCCGCGCGCGTGCGAGGCGCGCCCCGAGCGCTTCGGTGGCCGCCGCGGTGTTCAGACATTCAGACAGCGGCGCAACTCCTCGATCAGATCTCCGGCGAGCAGCCCGCGCTCCCCGCCGCGCGCCGCGGCGTCTCCTGCCAGAGCATGGGCGAGCACCCCGGCGCGCGCGGCGCGCCACGGGTCGCGGCACTGGGCGAGGATTCCGGCGATCAGCCCGGTGAGCACATCGCCCATGCCGGGGCTGGCCATGCCGGGATTGCCGTGCTCGCACACCGCCGTCACGGCCCCGGGGCGGCCCACCAGCGTGCCGGCGCCCTTCAGCACCACTACGCCGCCATAGCGCGCGAGCAAGGCCTCGAGGGCGCCGAGTCGATCCTCCTGGATCTGTGCGCCGCTCGTGGCGAGCAGTCGGGCGGCCTCCCCGGGATGGGGCGTCAGCACCCAGCCGGCCGGTGGCGCGAGGCGCGGCCCGGCGGCGAGCAGGTTGAGTGCATCGGCATCGACCACCAGCGGTTTGCCGCAGCCGAGCGCCGCCTCGAACGCCCCGCGCGCCCAGGCGTCCTGTCCGAGTCCAGGTCCGACAGCCACCAGATCACAGCGCTGCGCGAGGGTGCGCACCGCCTCGGGTCGCTCCAGTGGCACGCACATCAGTTCCGGACGCGCACTCACCACGGCCGCGAGGTTCTGCGGTGCGACCGCCACCGTGACCCGTCCGGCGCCGGCGCGCAGACAGGCCTCCCCGGCGAGCCGCGCGGCCCCGGGCATGCCCGGCCCCCCGCCGACGATCAGAACATGACCGAAATCCCCTTTGTGGGCGGACCGGGCCCGGCGCGGCAGGGCCTGCTCCAGATCCGCAGCCACCAGTCGCTCCAGGGCCGCTGCCGGCACCTCCGTCAGGCGACCCGAGAGCCCCAGATCATCAAAAACCAGCGCCCCGCAATGCTCCGGCCCCTCACCCAGCAGCAGCCCGGTCTTCAGCGCCACGAACGTAATGGTGCATTCGGCCCGCACGGCTGCCCCGAGCGGCAGGCCGCGGTCGGCATCGAGACCGGACGGCACGTCGAGTGCCAATACCGCGCGGCCGCTGGCATTGATGGCCCCGATGACGCTGGCCAGTTCGGGGCGCACGGCACCGGAGAGTCCGGTGCCGAGCAGCGCATCGACCAGCACCTCGGTATCCGCCAGCGCCCGCGCCGTGAACGGCTCGATCGTGCCGCCGGCCGCCCGCCACGCCGCACAGGCCTCGAGCGCAGCGCCGCGCAGGCGCTCCGGTGGACTCGCCGCGAGCACACTGACGCCGCAACCGGCGGCGCGCGCCAGCCGCGCCAGCACGTAGCCGTCGCCGGCATTGTTGCCCGGGCCGCAGACCACGGTGATCCGCCAGGCCCCCGGCCAGCGCTCGCGCAGCGCACGCAGCGCCGCCTCGCCGGCGCGCTCCATCAGCGCGTCACCGGTGAGGCCGAGCTGCTCGGTGGCGGCGCGATCCAGGGCGCGCACCTGGGCCGAGGTATACAGCGAGACGGGCAGCGACATGGGCTTGATTATACTGGCCCCGTGAGGCACCCATGACCGAACGCGTACCCGAGCCCGAGGCCCTGAAGGGCGAACTCGCCGAGCGCGCACACGCGCTCGGCTTCGCGCGTCTCGGCGTCGCCGGGGTGGACCTGCCAGAGGATGAGGCGCATCTGCTACGCTGGCTCGAGGCGGGGATGCACGGTCGCATGCACTACATGCGGCGCCACGGCACGCTGCGCAGCCGTCCCGCCGAGCTGCTGCCCGGGGCGCTGCGGGTCATCAGCGTGCGTATGGACTACTGGCCGACCGAGGCGCGGCCCGCCGAAGCGGTGCTCGCCGAGCCGCTCAGCGGCTACGTGTCCCGCTATGCGCTCGGGCGCGACTATCACAAGGTGATGCGCGCTGCGCTGGCGCGCCTCGCCCGCGAGTTCGCCGCGCGGATCGGCCCGTTCGGCTACCGGGTCTGTGTCGACAGCGCGCCGGTGCTGGAGAAGGCACTCGCCCGCAATGCCGGCCTCGGCTGGATCGGCAAACACACCAATCTGATCGCGCGCGACGCCGGCTCGTGGTTCTTCCTCGGGGAGATCCTCACCGATCTGCCGCTGCCACTCGATGCGCCCGCGAGCGCGCACTGCGGCTCGTGCTCGGCCTGCATCGCGGCCTGTCCGACCGCGGCGATCGTCGCACCGTACCAGCTCGATGCCCGCCGCTGCATCTCGTATCTGACCATAGAGCTCGACGGGCCGATCCCGCCGCAACTGCGTGCCCCGATGGGCAACCGCATCTACGGCTGTGACGATTGCCAACTGGTCTGTCCGTGGAACAAGTTCGCGCGCGCCGCCTCGCACCCGGATTTCAAGGTGCGCCACGCGCTCGATGCGCCGCAGCTCACGGCGCTGTTTGCCTGGAGCGAAGCGCAGTTCGAAGCACGCATGCAGGGCTCGGCCATCTACCGCATCGGCTACGAACGCTGGTCACGCAACATTGCCGTGGCGCTCGGTAACGCCCCACCCGACGCGGCGGTACGCCAGGCGTTGCTGGCGCGGCGCGAACAGGCCTCGGCGCTGCTGCGCGAGCACATCGACTGGGCGCTTCAGCGCCAGAGCCGTCCCTTTGGCACCCAGACTTGACCCTGCGCTGCGCTGTTCCTGACCGCACGCGCATGGCCTCGGTCCCGAGGGACCTTTCATCCAGTTGCGCGAACGGCTGCAAGTACTGGGTCTGATCGTCTTTCGCCGGCAGGTATCCCGCTGCGCGGTGATTTAAACCGCTCGGGTCGCTCACCCTCCCAGTTCGCTTCAGCGCTCGACCTGCACGTTGTCGATCAGGCGCGCCTTGCCCAGGTGCGCGGCGGTGAGGACCACCCAGTGGCGGGTGTCAGCCTGAGGGGGACCGAGGTCGGCGGCGCGTCGGACCGCGAAATAATCCGGACGAAATCCCTGTGCCTCGAGGGCACGCAGCCCATCGCGCTCGATCGCCGCGACATCCTGCTCGCCGGCCGCGAGGCGCCGCTCGGCCGCGCGCAGCGCGCGGTAGATCGCCGGCGCCCGGGCGCGCTCGTCGTCGGTCAGGTATTGGTTTCGTGAACTCATCGCGAGCCCATCGGCATCGCGCATCGTCATCGCGGCGACGATCTGCACCGGCATGCACAGCTCGCTTACCATGCGCCGGATCAGCGTCAACTGTTGGAAATCCTTCTCGCCAAACACCGCCGCATCGGGCTCGACGATGTGCAGCAGCTTGCAGACCACGGTCGTGACACCCTGGAAGTGCCCGGGACGAAACTCCCCGCAGAGGATATCGGAGAGTCCGGGTACCTCGACGCGCGTCGCCGCCGCCGAGCCGAACGGATACATCTCCGCAACGTCCGGCATGAACATCAGGTCGCAGCCGGCCTCGCTCAGCATGCGCTCGTCGCGCTCCGGCGTGCGCGGGTAGTGCGCGAAGTCCTCGTTCGGACCGAACTGCATGGGGTTGACGAAGATGCTGGCGACGAAGCGCTCACCGTGGGCA